>JBFZAN010000055.1:0-2604 GCA_041309005.1 Candidatus Omnitrophota bacterium | reverse complement strand
TCCCAACGCCGTAAAGTCCGGCATTAAAGTTAGAGGCGCCCCCCGAGAAAAAGAAACTCGCCAGGATGGCAAGGCCTACCACGATGACCGGGATCGCGGTAGACATCATGCCCACCGCCATACCCGCGATGATTACGGTCGCCGGCCCTGTCAAAGACTGGGACGCGATAAAACGCGAAGGCTTGAAACTGCTTGAAGTATAATATTCAGTAGACAGCCCGATCAATACTCCCGCGACGAGCCCGGAAAGTACCGACCAGTACACCCCCATGTGCTGGCTGCCCAGCGTAGCCTTGACTAAAAAGTATGAAATGACCGCTACAAGCAGCGAGCTGGTGAATACCCCCTTACGTAGCGCCGCCAACAGGACGCTTTGGGAAGCTTCTTCCTTGCTCTTGACAAAAAAAGTACCGATCACCGAAGAAACTACGCCCACTGCCGCCATGACCATGGGAACTGTCACCCCTGCGACGCCTAAGCCGGCCGCTACTCCCAGCGCGGAGGTAGCGACGATTGAACCGACGTATGACTCATAGAGATCCGCCCCCATTCCCGCCACATCGCCGACATTGTCGCCGACATTGTCGGCGATTACCGCCGGATTACGCGGGTCGTCTTCGGGAATACCCGCTTCAACTTTGCCTACCAGATCGGCTCCCACGTCAGCGGCCTTGGTAAAGATCCCGCCGCCCACCCTCGCAAAGAGGGCCTGGGAACTGGCGCCCATGCCGAAACACAGCATGGTGGAAGTGATCGCGGTTATCTTATCGGCCCCTATGGGTAAAGGGTGCGAGGCATAATACCAGTTAAGCAGGTAGTACCAGAAAGACAGGTCCAGAAGCCCTAATCCGACGACAGTCAGCCCCATGACCGCGCCGCTGGAAAAAGCCACCCGCAAACCGGAATTCAAGCTCTTGATAGCGGCGTTGGCAGTGCGGTTGGAAGCCCTGGTAGCGATGCTCATCCCGATAAAACCGGAGAGCCCCGAGAAAAAGCCGCCTGATATAAACGCGAAGGGTACGAATATCACCAGATAGCCCTTGTAAACCAATAGCAGCAGGAGAAAAAAGACCACTATGAAGAACAAAGAAACGCCCAGGTATTGCCTTTTTAAATACGCGCCGGCGCCCTCTCTTACCGCAAGCGCGATCTCTTTCATCCTGTCGTTACCTTCCCCCTGCCTTAAGACGAACATGGTCAGGTATCCGGCAAAGGCAAGCGCCAGCACAGAACCGAAAGGCGCCAATAATAATAAATCAAAATTTTGCATCTTGTTCCTCCTTTTCAAAATTTGGAGTTATTGTAGTATAGATACGCAAAAAGTCAAGCATAAGTTATCCGGCCGGTGCTCGAAAGAAGAATCAATGCTTTTCTTCAATCTTATCCTGGGCGCTTGCGTTACCGCCGTCATCCATTACCTTAGCTTCGACATCGATCACATCTTCATGTTTCGAAGAAGAATTCAGCTTTTTAGCGGTAAGAGCGGCGCTGAACAAAAACAATAACACCAGTAACGCTTGAACCGCCATCCATGGCAGGAACCCTAAAAATATCCATCCGAAAAACAGGTTGAACACAAGCAGGAAAGGCAGGAAGCAGCCTGAACCGCCCAGTACAATCGCCGACTTTGTAAGATTAACGCTACCCATACAGTAACTGTTTTTAGCAGGTGACTTCCCGAAGAAAGGCCTTACTCAGCGGGAAATTTGTTCCTGATGACCGCCAGAATTGCGGAATGAGGAGCTACGATATACTTCTTTCCTTCAAAGACTATCTCTATCCCCGCGCTCCTTAAGAAAATACAATAGTCTCCTTCTTTGGCCTGAAGGGGGAAATATTTGTTCTCGAATTTCGGGGTCTGCCACGGCTCTATTTCGAGGGCGGCCGGGTCCGCGACGGGGTACCCCGGCCCGACCCTGACGATAGTGCCGCTGTGCACCTTCTCCTTTTCTTTCACGCCCTGGGGCAGATAGAGGCCCGTATCCGTGCGGTCCTCTCCCTCATCAGGCTCGATCAAAACCCTGTCACCGATTACAACGATTTCTTTTTCCATCTTCCTCAATTAGAAATTCTCAGCCAGGATCTCATAATAACTTTGAGGGTGTTTACAGGCCGGGCACTGCGGGGGCGCGTCCTTGCCTTCAAACACGTACCCGCAATTGATGCAATGCCACTTGACGGGGGCCTTTTTTTTGAATACCTCGTTATTGACGATATTGTTTATGAGCTTCCTGTACCTTGATTCGTGGAACTTCTCGACTTTTGCCACCTGTTCAAAAGAATTGCTTATCTCGTCAAAGCCTTCTTCTTTTGCGGTCCTGGCGAAGTCGGAATAAAGCGTAGTCCACTCCAGATTTTCCCCAGCCGCCGCCTCTTCGAGATTCAATTTCGCGGTTTCTATCCTGCCTGCCGGATAGGAGGCGGTAATCTGGACATCTCCGCCCTCCAGGTACTTAAAAAATACCTTCGCGTGCTCTTTTTCATTTTCCGCGGTCTCCGCAAAGATATTGGCGATCTGCTCATACCCCTCTTTCCTCGCGGCGCTGGCAAAATAGGTATATCTGTTCCTTGCCTGGGATTCTCCGGCGAATGCCGCAAGAAGGT
>JBFZAN010000054.1:0-11306 GCA_041309005.1 Candidatus Omnitrophota bacterium | reverse complement strand
AAACCCGATGAAAAATATTTTTTTACCGGGATTGCGCGCGAGTTAATAAAATGATCGAGCATGAACAGGCTTTCCTCGATCTCCCGGTTCACATCGATAGATGCTCCCTGCGGCGAGAGGCTCCAGGAAAAATCAAGAAGCGAGCGCACCGTCTTGGCAATGTGGCCCAGCCCTTTTTTTGCCTCCCCGAGATAACGTTTACACTCGGTATCGGCAGGCATAGTGTCAAAGGCCAGGTTCACATACCTGCTTACGCCGTCCAGCGGGTTGTTTATTTCGTGGACGATACTGCCCACCAGCTTGCCCAGAGAAGAGAATTTCTGCGATTCATCGACATACTCTTCCAGCGCGCGCACCTGCTCGATAAGCTTCTGGTTGCGCTTTTTCTGCTCTTCAAAATAGCTCTTTACCATATTCACCGCGATGCCCAGGTGCCTGGAAATCTCCAAAACTATATCGAGGTCGCTCTGATTGAATGAGTCTCCGCGTAACTTATCGGTGATATTGACCACGCCGATGATCTCTTCATAGTCAGCCAGAGGGACGCTAAGGAATGATTTTGTCCGGTAATGGGTATATTTAGGAGAAGCCGAAAATGAAGTATCCTTATCTATGTCTTCTACCATCAAGGGCCTTCGCTCTAAAGCAACTCTGCCGACGATCCTGTCGCCAAGCTGCACCCGGACGTCCCTGAGCTCCACGTCAAAAGGAGCCTTGGCGGTTTCCAGCACAAGTTCGCGTTTCTTATCGTCTTGAAAGAGAAAGATGGAGCCGGATGACGCATGGACCGATTTCAGGCAGTAATCGAGGCTGTACACCAGAAACCCCTTCAGGGGGTCCATCAACGCTTCTTCTCCTGAGGGAAGTTCACATATGTTCTTCATAGCAGGATCTCCTTTTTCGATTTCTTTATCAGGGATTAAATGACTTCCTGTCTTTTCAAGAAGCACTGCGATGCGTGGGTATATACTACCAAACCGCGCCTATAACTCAATAGATTCATTCCCCTTTTTTCTGACTTTTTTCCACTCATTATAACTATCTCGGCAACTTAAGGTTTCGACTTCAGTTAAAACTATTTGAGGGAATGAGTGTTGAGGATAGTTGATCTGAAACGGATAAGAAAGTTAACGGGGAATAAGCAGGGGCCGTTCAAGGCCACCCAATACTTCTCGCAGGTCCTCCTCTTTAAGAAAACCCAGTTCTTTGACGATCTCGCCTAATACCACGCCTCTTTTCCAGTGGATCTTCAATGCCTCATCCAGCTGCTCCTGGCTGAGCAGCTTCTTTTCGATTAGCACCTGGCCCAGAGGCTTATACGCCTGTTCTTTGTTATTTCCGCAGAGCTGAGGCCCGGGAGCGCTCTCTTCTAAATTCCTGCGGTCGGCCATGAATTTGCTTGAAGGTATGACTTTAAGATAACGTTTTATCTCGGCCACCCTGTCATTTATCTCGAATACGCTCTTTATCTCGCCCGGCCCTGTTTTATTTACCACGGCTATTGACAGGCTCATCAGGGGGATCTTCCTTAGCTTGCGCGCCCTGTCTTTGGCATAGACGTATCCTGCCGCCCTATCCTGCGAAGAGTAATGAAACGGGATGATCCTGTCGAACATCTCTATGAAGCTCTCGCATACGGCTTTATACTTGTCTACGACGGTAATGAATACAAAATCATCTCCTCCTATATGGCCGATCAGGTCGCCCGCAGAGCCGCAGCGCTTAATGACGGTATACAGCATATACGCGGTCTGCATGATGACCCGGTCGCCCTTGATATAGCCGTACGTGTCGTTAAAACACTTGAAATTATCTATATCAACGTAGCCGAACGAAAAGATGGAACCCGCCTTAAGTTTTTCATTAAGGATATCCTCGACCATCCTCGCTCCGGGCAGCCCCGTGAGGGGGTTGGTATAGAAGCTGTACTGTGACCTCTTTATCGCCATTTCTATCCTGATTCGAAGGTCCAGCGGGTCCGGAGGCTTGATCAAATAATCATCCACCCCCTGCCTGATATCCAGGAGCTGCTGGCGTAACTGGCGCTTATTGATAATGGTGATGATCGGTATAAAAGCGGTGGCGAAATCGTCTTTAAGGAGCTGGCATATGTGCATTTGCGGCTTGCGCGCGCCCTGGACATCGACGACGATCACGTCGGGAGACATCCTTTTGATAACGGCAATATCCTGCGAAAGGGAATCCTGCAGGAAAACCTCGTACCCCCAGCCGTCAAAACAAAAATTAAGGACTTCCCGTAAGCCCTTATCGGAGGTAATAAGCAGTATTCGTTTTATTTTTTCCATTTCTCGGTCAACGGTCCAGGGCCTTTGTATAATTGCGCGAAACGATGCTTTGAATTTTTTCGTGCAGTATCGCGTTAGAGGCGATGTAGCCGCGCGATTGGTATGAGAGGGTTTCTCCTTTTAAGCCGCTTAAAATCCCTCCCGCTTCTTCTATAATGCATACCCCGCCGGCAAAATCCCAGGGCTGGTCGTAAAACTCTACCGACGCGTCGAGCTTGCCTTCCGCCAGGTAACTTAACGCCCTCGCTGAGGAACCGAACATCCTCACGTTAAAAACCTCGGCAGCCAGATCGCCCAATGTCCTTAGCATGATATCGGGCGAATACCGTATGCAGGAATCAAACGAAAGGGAACAGTCTTTCAGGCTGTTTTTGCCGGATACCGATATCCTGCCGCCGTTCTTGTAGGCGCCGCTGCCTTTCTCTCCCACGTACAATTCTTTATCGGCAGCCATATAAATAATGCCGCCCACAAACTCATCCTCCCGCAGGATTCCGATGGAAACCCCGAACACAGCCACATCGCGTATATAGTTATGGGTCCCGTCAAGGGGGTCTATTATCCACAGGTATTGCGCGAGGTCTCCCCGGACGCCGCTCTCCTCGGCAATGATCGCATGGGAAGGGAAATGCGCCCTGATCTTATCGGTGATCATCCTTTCGGCTTCCTTGTCAAGGTTGGTAGCCAGGTCCCGGTCGCCCTTTACTTCGATCTCACCGACCTTGCCGAAATTCCGCATTAAGAAGTCCCCCGCTTCTTTTGCCGCGTCTATGCCTACGCGCATCATATCGTTCATAGTCAATCCTTTTCTACGGTCTTCCTTAATCTTTCTTCGGAGAAATCCTCGGTAGCGATATCTTTCGTATCGTATTGTATGCGGCTAAGGGCCATCTTTCTGTCCTTATGTACGTTGGAGATCACTTGGGAAGCGGTATGCTTTCGCTTACGCTTAAGACCTTGCGCTCGCCGTTCACCGACACCGCCACCGAATCGATATCGATCCTTTCTACTCTCACCTTGCCGATAACGTCCCCTTGCGAAACCACCTGGCCGTTTATGGTAGCGAAGCTCTTTCCGCGGGGGTCGAAGAATATCCCTTCGACCATAAGCGCATGGTTTCTTTTGTCATCCTTGAGCAGCGCGTTGGGAGCTTTCATCAGTGATTTAAAAACCGGCGCGGCTGTTTTTTTCTGCCCCGCCCCGGCAGTCGCCTTCGTTGAAGGTTTCATGAGCCCGGGGAAAGTAAAATGCAGGTTCGAGAACAATCCTTGCAAAGGGTCCTTCTTCGCGAAGAGCCTCGCTCCCAGCATATAGACGCTAAACACTATCACGCATGCCGCAAGGAGTATTTTCAAAGCGTCCAGCGCCTTGTGCTTCGTACCCGGCTTCCCGCCGGCGCCTTGTTCCGACTTGAACGCCGGGTCATAGGAATCTGTCTGCGAATTATAACCGCAGAACGGGCAGATGGCCTCTTCCTGCTTGATGAATTTTCCGCAGAAACGGCACTTCTTCGTATCGTTACTTGCGCCTGTTTCGGCCATAGCGTCTCCTTTTTTTATCGTGTCAAAGCCGGGGAGGTAAGACTTCTTCCAGGTCGTATTCGAGATTTCCCAGGCCCAGCGTAGCGGCGTGCGCCAATTGTTTCAAGCCGTCCCTGTTGGGGTGCGCCTCTTTGAATATGTCCCTGCCGCTTGTTTTATTGACCAGGTCCATGCACGCCTTATCGATACTGACGGGGTCCCTGGACGCGAATATCCCGACATCGGGGGCTATTGAGGGGTCGTCTTTCGCCAGGCAGTCGCACTCCTTGGTGATCTTAACCGCAAAATTAAAAAAACAGGCCTTCTCTTTCTTCGCCTTAAGCACTGCCGATGCGTATTCCGCCATCTTTTGCTGGATCGTAGCCCCCCCTGATTCCCAGTTCAATTCGATGGCGTTGCGGCCGCAGGCAGCGATGCAGCTGGCGCAGCCGACGCACAATGAGTTTTCTATGACAGCCTTGTTATTCCTGACCGATATTGCCCCGGTGAGGCAGGCGTTTACGCAATCGCCGCAGCCGACGCACCTTCCGACAACCACTACAGGCGACACGTCGGAATGTTGCGCGAGTTTTCCTTCCCTCGAGGCGCAACCCATCCCGATGTTCTTGAGCGCGCCTGCGAAGCCGGTCATAATATGTCCCTTGAAATGGGCCACCCCCACCAACGCATCGGCCTCAAGAAAAATCCTTGCGACCTTCGCCCTTTTGATCAGCCCCCGGTTGACCGCCACCTCGGAAATATTCTTTTTATCGGTGTCATCCGGGATAACGACTTCTGCGCCGGCGATTTCAGGCGTAAAGCCGTGTTCCCGCGCGAGCGCAAGATGCTCCCTCGAATTGGTCCTTCTGCCCCGGTAGAGTGTATTCGTGTCGGAAAGAAAGCAAGTCGATCCTTTTTTTGAAAGGCTGTCGCAGACTATACGCACGAATTCAGGCTTGACGTATCCGGTGTTCCCTTCCTCGCCAAAATGCATCTTGACGGCGACTTTGTCGCCTCCAGCCGCGCAATCAAGGACTTTGCTTTCTTCAATCAGCGCGGCGAACCTTTTCTTTGCCGCAGCCTGGTCAAGAGAGGCGGGGGTCCGCGTATAATATACCTTGCTCTTCATGCACGTTTTCGTTTAGGACATACCTGCTTCGCTCTTTAAATTTTAATTATACTACCAATAAAATAATAGTGAAATACTTTCTTAAATACTGTAGACACCGCCCTTGTTCCTGACGAGCCCCTCTTTACAAAGAGAGATCAAAAGCGCTTTGCATTTTTTAAGGCTGGAACCGGTTTTCCGGCAAAGTTGGCGTTCGTTCAATCGCCGGTCTTTAAGCAAATACGAAAGCATCCTGCCGCGCAGCTGACGGTCGGAACCTTCAAAACCGCCTTGTTTTCTGTAGCGGCTGCTCTTTCTGGACGGATTAGGGTTATTTTCTTTCAAATATACGCCGTAGTCCATTAGCGCGTTATACCATTTCCTCGGGTTCTTTGCATCAAGGGTCAGCTCAAGGTGCAGGGCGAGTTCATCATCGCTGACATCATTTTTTCCTGGAAAGAAATGATGGAGATAGGCGCTGCGGATATTTGTTTCAATAAAGATAACCGGCTGGTTGAATGCAAATGCGCACACCGCCCCGGAAGTAGCTTCACCGACGCCCGGCAAGTCTTTTAGAAGCTGCCTGTCGGATGGTATCTTTCCCGCGTGGCGCGAGACTATGATCCCGGCTGCTTTTCTTAACGCCAGCGCCCTGCGGTTATACCCCAGCCCCTGCCATACGCCCATTACGCGGCGAAGCGGAGCTTTTGCAAGAGCCTCAACGGCAGGAAACTCGCGGATGAACAGCAGGTACTTCTTAAGGACCCTTGAGACTTGGGTCTGCTGAAGCATTATTTCGGAAACAAATATCCGGTAAGGGTCACCGGTCTCTCTCCAGGGAAGCCTTCTTCCCTTGCGCGCATAGTGGCCGTATACGGCCTTACGGAACTCGTTATATTTACGCTTCATGCTCTATTTAAAACAAGGCGGGTTGCCTCGGCGCGCGTGCCCTTACGCACATCGAGTGAGAGTCTTTTTAAAGACGGTGGATCATCGACGTCATACCAAAGCGGCAGGAGTGAAACGGTTTTTTTCAATGCGCGCGCGTTACGCAGTGTCTGCGTACGCACGCTCCCTGAACCCCAGCGCACGCGCGTAAATAAGCCTTCGCAGGGCTTTTTTAACGCGATCAGATAATACCCCCCATCTGCGGAAGGGCCGAGCACCAGGTCTTTAGAACCAAGCAGGCGGAATGCTTTGTCTATATAGGAAACCGGCAATGTGGGAGAGTCCGAGCCGATGAGGACTGTTTTTAAAGAGCCCTGGTCTGCGGCAAACCGGAACGCGTTATGCATCCTTTCTCCCAGCGACGAGCCTTCCTGGCCGTACATGCAAAAACCTCTAAAAACTTTCTTAAGATAGCGGGGCGCTTTATCCGGCGGATCGTACGCCAGCACTTTCGTGCCGCAGCGGACCCTCCCGGAAAGTTCGCGGGTGTCCTCCAGGAACGCCTTATACAGATCAAGGCGCCGGCTGTCGCTGAGGGCGCCTTTTAACCTGGTCTTTGCGCTGCCGGCCTCAGGCTCCCTGGCGAAAACGATAAGCCACTTCAAAGTCCGCCTCCTTATTTCGGCCGCGCCCTTTTTCTTCGGACCGCCTTAAGCATCCTCTCGTATGCCTGCGCGGGGCTTGCGCCCTCCGTAAGATGGCTGGCATAGACCGCGGCATACCCGCGCCTGTTTTTTATCTTGAAGACCTTTACCTGGCTTTTTCCTATCTTCATCCGGCCTCCTTTTCTAAACATCGCAAGGGAAGAACGATGTTCATTTTTTCGCTTTCTTTTTCCTGTATTTTTCTACCAAAACGGCATAGCGGTTTTCCTGCCTGATGAATTGCAGATCCGGATCTTTTTCCATAAAGCCGAAATCCCTGTAGCCGGTCCGCAGCGCGACCTCAAGCTCTCTCAATGACTCATCCTGCATCTTAAGCAGGGAATAATCACAGGCAAGATTGTAATGCACGGCCGGATCGTCCGGCCGAAGCGCAGCAAGCTTTTTGTCCACGGCAAGCCCCTTGCCGTATAAACCCTTTTTTGTATACGCGTCTCCCAAAGCGATCAGCGCTTCGCTGAAATCGGGGTTCTCCCCAATCAGCCTTTCGTAAAAGCCTATCTGAAAATCGATATCTTCCTTGCTCATCTTTTTTTCTTTCTTTTCTTTTCGGCGGACTTGATCCTGTTCCAGTTGGCGATGATCTCCCGGGACGAGCGTACCGTGGTTTTGCCGAAAACATGGGGATGGCGCCTCTTCAGCTTTCGGATCAACCCGTCTATCACGTCCTCAACCGTGAACCTCTCTGTCTTTGACGCTATCTGCGAATGGAACATCACCTGCAGCAATACATCGCCGAGCTCCTCCTGCATATGACGGCTCTTATTGCTTTCTATGGCGTCGATAAGCTCCTGCGTTTCCTCTCTTAAATACGGGATAAGCGTCTTGTGGGTCTGCTCCTTGTCCCAGAGGCAGCCCTTTGGCCCGTGGAGCGTTTCGAATATCGTTTTGAGTTCGTCGAATTTGCTTTTCTTCTTCATCTTCGGCTATCCGTTATTTTGCAAGAATATTTCTTTATACAGTTTTTCGTAGATCTTAAGGTCGCCTTCGGAGAATAACACAAACACAACTTTTTCCAGCGAGCGCGGGTGCTTGTCCAAAAAAGATTGCAGTGTCCTTAACGCGATGGGAGCGGCACGCTCTATGGGGAACCTGTAGGCGCCCGTGGAAATAGAAGGAAAGGCGATGGTCTTCAGGCAATGCGTTTTAGCCAGTTCAAGCGAATTGCGGTAACAGGATGCAAGGAGCTCTCCCTCATTGCTCCTGCCGCTGCCATACACCGGCCCTACCGTGTGGATGACATAGCCGGCGAAGAGGCCATAGCCTCCGGTCATCTTGGCCTCACCCGTTTCGCAACCGTGAAGGCCCTTACACTCCTCAAGTAATCCCGGGCCGGCTGCCCGGTGGATGGCGCCATCCACTCCTGCCCCGCCAAGCAGGCTCGTATTGGCCGCGTTCACGATAGCGTCAACGCGTATCTTCGTAATATCGCCTTTCAGGATTTCGATTTCCGTGTCTCGCATCGGTACTACTATTGTACTTCCAACAAAAACCCCCCGCAACAACAATCGCCGCAGGGGGAAAATCAACCGGCTGTTTTGGCTTATTTTATTTTCCGGGAAATCTCATACAGCACGCCGTTTGCGATCTCCGGCTTAGGCAGTAGGTATTTCCTCGCCGAGATGGTGATCTTGGTGCTTTTGGCCGATACGGGCCTTAGCTTCAAATTCACGTTGGCGCCGCTCACGCTTGCGTCGATGACCCCTGCGCTTTTATCTTCCCTGTCCACCTTTCCCATGCGCTTAAGCACATCCAGGCTTATGGCGTACAGGTCGCCGGAGGCGATACCGAGCTCTTTTTCCACGCTGTCTTTTCCCACAAAGGTAGCCACAACCGCAACCGGAAGCACCGCCACGCCTGCCAAAAGCGCGACACCGTAAAGCTTGGCGCCTTTTATCCCCGCCTGCTTCATTGGTTCGGCAAGAAGCAGCGCCGCCAGCTGCTGGGCGCTGGTGATATTCTTATAAGACTTCTTCAAATTTATATCGTAGACCTGGACCGAAGGCTCTTTGCCCGCGCTGTAGTCCTTCATCACCAGTTTGCCCATCTGCACGTTGAGCAGATCGATCTGCATAGGAAGCGGTTTAGCGGGTTTTCCCTGGGGCTGTTTAGCCTGGGGCTGCTCGGCCACTTTCAGGGAATCGACGTTGAGCTTTCCCTCCTGGTTTTTTATAAGGCCTATCTCCTTTAAATCAACGTCCACCAGCCTTAAGTGGAGCTTGCCCTTAAGCAGCGCCGCCACATCGCAGGCGACCGTCACTTTCGGCAGGTCGATGAGCGTACCGTCGGGAAAGCCTTTGGGGTTACCCATCCTGAAACCCGTGATCTCAACCGACTGCGCAAAGATGCCGAGAGAAAAACCGTCGATATGCACCGGCGCGCCGGTCACGGCGGAAGCGGTAACGGTAACTATTGATTTTATAAGCGCGTCTTTCAGGACCGCGATGCCAAGCACGATGACAACGATGATGATCAGGACCAAAACCATTTTTTTCATACTTCCTCCTCTTAGATATCCTTTAAGAGCCTGTTTGCGGGAGATTTCTTTATCGATTCGTCGAAATTTTTTAATGCCTCGCTTAATTTCCTCAATTCCTGCGTATCGTTGACCGGTATGGTGCTGGTCCCCCTGTTTTCCAGGGAGTCTATCGCGAACTTGATCGTGAGCGCGTTGATATCCCTCGCCGGCTGGTACGCAACATCCTTGTAATCTTTGCCTTTGAGTTCTGAAAGAATGCCCGCTTCCGCCAGTTCAAAAAGTATCTGTCCTGTGAGGCGTATGGGTATTTCCAGCGAATCGGATATCTCGGGAGCGGTAAGCGGCGGCTGGCCGGCGGCGAACCGTTTTGCCGCCACGCCGGCTACCTGAAGGCAAAGCAGCCGTTTAAAAGAATGGCTTACGTTGAGGCAGTCGTGTTCGAACTCGTATGTATTCACGTTCTGGTGCGCGAAGGCTATTTCTGAGCCGAAGAGCACTATCCTCCAGCTTAACTGCAGCCAGATCAAAAACAACGGCAGCGCGGCGAAGCTTCCGTAAATAGCATTGGACCGCGCAACGCCCACCTGAAAATTGATATAGGCAAATTGGACCAGCTGGTAGATAGTGCCGGCGATAATACCTCCCAGGAGCCCTGATTTAAAATTGACCTTGGTGTTCGGCATAAAAATATAGACGAACGTAAAGAGCAGCCAGATCATGCAGTACGGCAAAAGCTGCAAGATGAAAAATAAAAAATGGCTGAAGCTGCCCAGTATGGAGTTCTTTTGGATTATCGAAGCGACCTGGGAACTGATAAACACAGTGACCCCGCTTGAGGCGATAAGAAGAAAGGGGCAGATCAGCATTATCGAAAGATAGTCGCTTACCTTCCTCGCGAAGCTTCTGCCCTTCTTTATTCCCCAGATATCGTTAAAGGAGCCCTCGATACTGTTGAGCACCTTTATCACCGTCCAGAAGAGCACGATCACCCCTGCGCCGGCAATAAGGCCGCCTTTTGTGTTTTCAAGCAGGTTATTGGCGAACGCGATGACCTGCGTCAGGGTCTGTTCCTGGCCGGGGAATTTCTCAAGAAGCTGCTTGGCGAGCAGTTTTTCAAAACCGAACCCCTTGGCAATACCGAATGCCATCGCCGCTACGGGCACGACCGAGAGCAAAGAGTAAAAAGTCAGCGCGGAAGCGCTCAGTTGGCACTTCTTGTCGTAAAATTCCCTTACCGCCAGCACGAATACCCTCAACTGCCTTATCAGGAATGATTTCTGGCGGTTGAGCTTCCTGGAAGGTATCCTCCAAATATCCTTTTGCAGGAAACTAACGATTTTCGCTATCATGGCCTCTCCTCAGGTTGTAAAGCTTATACGCATGTATTGTACCTTTAAACAGGGCGTTTTTCAATAAAAATAGAAAGAGCAGTTTCCTTATGAAAGCAACTCTTCATTTTACGGTGGAGTAAAAAAGATCACAGAACGGTACTGCCTGCCCCGGTCAGCTCCCTGCCTGTCAGGCGTCGTAGGATCGTGGATGCCCCAGAACACATCACACAGTTTCTCATAGGAAACCTTCTCCGGGTCATATTCGACCTGGACCACCTCGGCATGGCCTGTCAGGTCGGTACAGACATCCTGATAAGTGGGATTTTCCAGCGTGCCGCCCATAAAGCCTGCGGGCGAACAAAGCGCTATGCGCTCCATAACCTTCTTTTTCGAGGTCATCTTTCGGTATGAACCGCAGGGCCGCTGAATTAATACAGTACCGCCTTCCCGAGGGCTTGGGCCCGTCATCAAACACATGGCCCAGGTGGGAATCGCTCTTACGCGCCCTCGCCTCGTTCCTCACCATTCCGTGGCTGGTATCCGTATTCTCGTTCACGCTTTCCTTATGTATCGCTGCGGTGAAGCTCGGCCAACCCGTGCGCGATTCGAATTTATCAACCGAACTGAACAAAGGCTCGCCGGTGATAATATCAACGTAAATCCCCTCTTTCTTATTGTGCCAGTATTTATTCAGGAAAGGCGCCTCAGTGCCGTTCTGCCTGGTTATGATGAGACCGCGCTCAAAAAGTTTCAGAAAATAAAAAAGCCCGGCACCTTTGATAAGATGCCGGGCGAATTGTTTTAAGGTTATAACTTCACTACATTAGAAGCTTGCTCACCTTTAGGGCCGTTTTCGATCGTAAACTCGACTTCCGGCCCTTCTTCCAGGGATTTATACCCTTCTCCCTGGATCGCGCTGTGATGCACAAACACGTCTTTTCCATTCTCCGGG
>JBFZAN010000053.1:0-101920 GCA_041309005.1 Candidatus Omnitrophota bacterium | reverse complement strand
TCAGCTCGTCCATGGCTATATCTTTCGCGGCCCTTTGCTCCGACTGCTGCTGGAGCGTCAATTTCATCTGCTCTTCTTTCTCGGCCGCAAGCCGCTTCTGTTCTTCTGCTTTAGACTCCAGCTCCTGTTTTCTAGCTTCTGCTTCCTTAGCCTGCTGTTCCTTGGCCGCTTTCTCCTCGGCCTCTTTTGCGCGTTTCTCTTCTTTCCTGGCCTGCTCCAGCTCTTTGACTATCTGGCTCTGGCGGGAAATGACAGCCTGCAGCCTCTGTTTCTTTTTGAGGAGCGCGGAGCGCCTCTTTTGTAATGTTTTGACGAGAGATTCTTCCTGTTTTACTTTCTCCTCCATCTGGGCCACTTTCAGGTCTGCTTCTGCGGCGCCGGATACCTGCGCGCGCGCCGCGCCGCTGTTTAAAAAACACAGCCCCGCGACGCTAAAGCACCATAACACAAAAAAACGTTTTTTCATCGCTTCTCTCCCGGGTTATTCTTTTGTTCGCATCAGCCTGTCTTTCATCTCTTCGATAGTCTCCAGGTCCTCTTCCTGCCTTAAGATATCTTTTTCCAGCTTCTTCCTCTCCTGAGCCAGGGCGTTATATTTTTTAGTCAACGAACTTAATGTCCTTGACGCATTTTCGTTCTTTGCCTCTTCTTCGACTTCCGCGCGCGCCACGGTTTTGGCGTTGTTCTTCTTTTCGGCAAAATAGTCCTTGTTGTAAATGTATTTATCCTCCCTTGCCATGCGCACAAAGTCGTTTTGATTGATTATCCTGGGAGAAACAAAAATGAGCAGCTCGGTCTTATCCTTGCTTTCTTTCGTGCTCTTGAACAAAGCGCCCAGGCCGGGGATATCCCCCAGGAAGGGGATTTTACTTTCCGCCTTTACGATCTTGTCTTTCATCAGCCCCCCGATAATAAGCGTTTGCCCGTTGCCGATCACCACCTTCGTGGAAGCAGCGCGCTTATCGATGATAGGCACGGTGTAGGGCACCTCAACGCCGCCCTGCACCACTTTAAGGGTGTAATCCCCGGTTTTTTCACTGATCTCGGGGTTCAATACCATGGTAATTTCATTGCCCTCGTTGATCATCGGAGTGACTCTGAGCAATATGCCTATTTCTTCGAAATTTATGTTCCAGGTCACGATGACATTTCCGGCGTCATCAACGGTCACCTGCGGCTCTGCCCAGGGGAGGCTCTGGATTATCTTTATTTCCGCTTCGCGGTTATTGACCGTCGTGACGTGAGGGGCGGAAAGGATGTTGGTATCCAGGGCGTTGGCCAGCGTGCTCAGGATCACGTTGATATTATCATCGAATATGGCTATGGTGAAAGGATCTTCCTGGCCGGTGGTTGTCTGCAGGGGCGGGAAAAATGTAGGCTTGTAAGGTATACTCTGCTCTATAGGCCCCGGAAGCGCCCCGAGAGTGCCGGAAGAGCCCACCTTGAATCTTCCCAGAGGAAAATAGCCTTTATCGGCAAGGGCAAGCCAGTTTACCCCCAGGGAATGCTCCTTCTGCAGCTTTATCTCTACGACCCTGGCTTCGATCATGACCTGCGCAGGCACGGTATCCGAATCCTGCAAGTAATCCGCAACGCGCTGCACGTTCTCAGGATAATCGATGACCACGATAGAATTCGGCTCGTTCCCGTAAATGACTTTCCCGTCGCTTGATAACAGCGACCTGATATTGCTGCTTATTTCCTGAGCGTACGCCAAAGAGGTAATGCACAGGAGAAACAAAAAAAAGCATATTTTCTTCATTTATTTTTCTCCTTAGGTACCCGCCTCATTTTTTAGCAGCCGAGCCGCTTGTCCCGGCCGCAGCGGACGTAGAACCCGTCCCGTAAGACCCCGATGCGCCCGTCTGGCCGGCCGCATCAACGCCAACGACTTCAGATGCTTTTAAATATTTAAGCTTAAACACCTTGCTGGTCATCTTCTGGTCAATGGATTTAAGAAAACTCTCTATCTTCTCGGCATTGGGCGGATAATCGATAATGATTACTGAATTCGGCTGTTGCCCCAATAAAATCTTTCCTTTGCTGGAAAGAAGATCATAGATGGTGCTTTCCTGTTTTACCGTTGCGGCAGCAGCACCCGCTTCAGCTGCGGCCTGAGCGCTTCCGGGGGCAGCCTGGCCTGCCGGTTGCGCAGCGCCCGGGGCCGTCTGGCTTCTGGAGCTTTCCAGCAGCTTTTTAGCTTCGATAAATTTAAGGACGATTACTTTTGTAACAAGGTGAGGGCTTACCTTAAGGACGACCCCTTTCTTTTCGACCACCAGGTTGCTCATCTCGGCGATCGCCTCTATCGCATCCTCCAAAGAAATATTGGTGAAGCTGGCGGTGATTTTACCCTGCACATCTTTGTCCACCAGGATGTTAAGGTTGTAATCGTGGGCTATGACCCTGAAAAGGTCCGCCAATTCTACGCCCCTTAATTCGATAGAATACGCCGGCTTCTCGCTCTCCAGACGTTTTATCTCTACGACCGGAGCAGGCGGGGTCAGCTCTTTCTTGATCTCTTCCTTGGCGTTAGTTTCTTTTGAGCCTTTGGCGTTGTCCTGATCCTGCTGCGCTTGCGCCTTTTCTTCCTCGGAATCCTCCATGGATTCTTTTTCCTGCGACGCGGATTTCTGGGCAAACACATATGCAAGCCCGCCGTTGACCAGCAGTAAAGCCAATATAAAGATCGCGATTACGCTTATTTTTTTATTTTGCATTTGATTATCCGTTTTCTAATGAATAGTGGATATCTTTTACCAGCTTCTCGAATTCTTCCCTGCCCAGGTCCTTTGACCAGGCGACCTCAACCCACTCTTTTTCCGAACTGCAGAAAAACAGTTCTTCGCTGTTTGTCTTAAACCAGGCCTCCCGGCCCGTGAGGTCTTGGACGGCCGTATCCGGAAAACGTTTCTTCAGCCACTCCTTGTAGCCCTGGAAAAACTCCGAGGCATCTTCGGGAGTATCCCACCTGGAGAGAAACAATACCAGCCTCTGCCCTTTTGCGTCCTCGTACACCGACACCTGGTCCCTCTGCCATCCTGAGACCGAACGCTGCGCCGAATCGCGCCCCAGGGACTGTCTCAGGGAAACCAGCAGCATGAACTCTCCGAGGCGGGCGCCGGCGACCTCCTTCCACGCGGCAGGGACCTGGACATGCATCACTTTTTGCGCAGCGCTAACTTGTAATGCCTCATCCTGGCCGGTATAGCGCTGCGGATGGATTACCTGCTTCATCGTTGAAGGCGGCGTCCGGTATACTCTGTTTAGCCCGCTCCAACCGTATTGTCTTAGCACTGCCTGAATAAAAGTTGCGCCGTAGCCGTAAAGGTTATACACGATATTCTCCCTGACGTCCTGGGAGCCTTTCAACAAGTTCTCTTCCACCAGGGGGAATATCTCCTTTAAGTTCTGGAAGCTTTTCCCCTGGGGGCGCAAAAGATACTCAAGCATGATCGCCGTAGCTTCCCCTTCAACCACGGATTTACGGGCATTGAGAAAATCAAAATCCTCACTCCGCTCTTTTTGACCGAGAAACTCGTCGAGGCCGACGTTTTTATCCTGAAAAGCGTGCGCGATTTCATGCACCAGGACTACCTCGGCAAAAGAAGGGTGAAGCCAGCTGCCCACTAAAATGACTTTTTCTTCAGGCTCATACAATGCCGCTATCGAGGAAACCTCGGAGTTAAGAATGCTCTCCTTGTAATCGGCGTCTTTATCCAGAAGGCCAAGCCATTTAAAAATATACGCATCGTTGGCAAGCTTCTGAACGCTGCGCTCTTTCGTAAGCTTTGCGGCAAGAAATTCCCGCAATGATACCCTGTCCTTAAACACTATCGGGAGCTTATCGGGCTTGGCCCATCCCTGTACCCCGGATACGAAGTCCACCAGGCCGCCTATTTTCCCTTCCAGTTTTTCCCGCTCTTTCTGACAAGCATCGGAAATCACCGGTGGTACGGCCAGCTCAAGGGGAGCGTTGAAATCAGAATAATCGACTATTTGCAGGATATACATATCGGAGATCGTCCCTTCCGAACGCAGCGATACGGGAAGAAAATCTTGCATACCGATCCAGGTCTTAACCGAAATGTCGCCTAAGGTATTCCATCGCTTGAAAAGTTTGGGGTTGAGTTTATATGAAAGTACGTAACAATCCCTGCCTTTCCTCTTTTCCGCGCCCAGCACCCGCACCGTCGCGGGATCAACAGACCCCTCGTTGATGGTAAACAGGCTTCTGAGCACGCTGTACTCGAGCACCTTCTTGGCATCTTTGCCGGAAATTTTCAATTCTTCCTGGCGCCATTCCCTCTTGTTGAGGTCCCAGGTAAAAGGGATACCGTCGATCTGGTAGGACTGGACCCAGCGGGAGCTGGAAGCGCTATGCGGGATCAATAACGACAGGCTGGTCTGGCCGTCGGTCTTATAATTATCGATATTCTCGATGCTGCTTTTAAAATCTGACTTTATGTGATACAGGGGCGTTTCAAACCACGCCTCCATGGATATTTTCATGGTCTTTGTCTTATAAAATGCCGAGGTCGCTTTCTCCAGGATCTGGTAGGCGCTAAACGACGCATCCCGGGGCAGCTCTGCATATGCCTGCTTTTCTTCGGCTGCCGCGCGGGTCTTGATATAATCCCCGAGGCTTACTTTTTGCCATCCCAGCGCAAGGGGCAGGCAGGCAAGAAGCACGAAGTGGACCCCTTTCTTGGCAATTAATTCTTTTTTCATCCCTGCGGACCGCTCCTTAACACTGTTTTCAGGCGCAGGATATATTCGCCCTGCCCGTCTTTTAAAATAACGTCGCCGGTATTGATCTTCACGATTTCCTTATTGTCAACGATATCGCCTTCTTTGTAGATCCTGCCTGCGATCACAGCCTTGCTTTTGGGAGGGGCATAGAATATAGCGGAAAGGTCAAAATTAACAGGCCTTCGCGTATCCTGTTTCTTATAGAGGTCTTCTTCCTCCCTGGTCAAAAACGGGTTAGTCCTCATTGAAGACTCGATGATAGCCGGCTTCGCGCCGGATGCTCCCGCTTCAGCGTCGCTGTGAGCTGCCATTTCCGCCTTATTCCCTTTTGTCTTGGCGGACTTCTTTTTAACGCTTACCGCCGCTTCTCTTTCGCAGCCGGCAAGCATACCGAAACACAGGAGTAAAAGAAATACGCCTCCCTTATTCAATACTTCCCCTTATTATTTCTTTAAGCTTATTAATATCTTCTTCCGTATATTGACGCCAGCGATTGATCGTGTTCCGTTTAGGTTTCGGGAAAATGCCTTTCTTTTCGTAACGGAAAAGAGTTTGCTTGGAAATACCCAACTTTTCTGCGACTTCCTGGATTGTATATAACCTGTTTTTTTCCATTTAATTATACGAAACCCTTATTCTCCCTAGATCAAGTCTGACCATATTTGATATACTTTGGTATAATTTTAAGTCATCAAATATAAATTGTCAAGATTTATCTTTGTTATTATCTTTGCTGCCCATTACCCTTTTACTTACAATTACTTAGTAAGATGGAAAGACGAAGATAATTCCGATCTTGATTTATTTTCTTCTTGCCAGGCGAATAAGCGTGTTTAAGCTTTCACTCGCTATATCAGTAAATCGAACACCCAGCAAATACCGCTGGCCTTTTTCCATCTGGCAATATACGATCTGGCCCTTGGCGCCTATGCTTTCTCCTGAAGAAAAGAGAGTCTGCGTAGGCTTAAATTCAAGAGAAACCGCGATATCCCTGGGCAGAAACAAAAACACCTGAAGGCTCAGGGCCGTCCCGTTTACCGAAATATTGCGCGTAAAGCCCTCTATCGGCGAAGAGTAATGTAATCTGACAGAGCTATCCACTACCTTAAGGGATACCGGGATCTCTAAATTGATCCTCTCGGCTTCCCTTTTGAAGGGGATCCCCTGCAACGGATTCTTCCTGAATAAGAACTGCTCTATCAGGAAGTCGTTATCGTCAGGACCGTAATGGGTATCCAGGGCGGTAGAGATAGCGCGCTTTGAAGTTATCAAAGGTTCGACAGCAAGGCCGGTCATCTTAACCAGGCTATCTATGCAAGAGGCATCAAGCGGATTACTGAAGGCGACGAATAACGTATCCTGGATTCTAAAAACAGGGATCACGCTGTGCTTTCGGCAAAACTCCTCGCTGACGAGACGCACGACTCCTTCCTCCATTTCATAATCGGAAAGCCTTGCGTGGGGGATGCCGCTCTCTTCGGCAAAAAAGGTAGAGATATCCTCTTCTGAAAGAAAACCGAGCCTGACCATGGTAGACCAGATCGACCTGCCAAGCCTCCCGGCTTCTTTCTTCGCGATAGAATAATTCTGGCTGGTAAGCCATTTGCCCTGGATAAGCTTTTCTTCAAAATCCTGCACTGGCGGGCTCCTTTTTAACAGGCGGTCACTCTTTGATCTGCTGAGGGTAATATTTCTTTAAAAAATCGGAAAGCGTTTCCGAGACCCGCTGCTCATCGATAATGTAGAGCCCCCCCCTGTTAATATCTTCCTGGGAAACCTGGGGGTATTTCTTTTGCATGGTCTCCAGCATTTCCGCCTGTTGGCGGGCGATCTTTAACAGGACGCGGTTGTCCCTGAGCACGTCGAAATAATCGAGCGATTGCCTCACGATAAGCTTGAGCTCCTCATTTTCCCAGGGCTTGGTGATAAACCGGTAGACCTGCCCCTTATTGATCGCCTGGATGGCCGCGTCAAGATCCGGGTACCCTGTAAAAAGTATCCGGATAGTATCCGGATACAACTGCTTTACCTTGACCAGGAAATCGACCCCCGTTCCGTCAGGCATCCGGTTATCCGAGATCACCAGGTCTATGCCGCCTAAGGCCTTTAACTTCTCGATGCCTTCCTGGACGCAGCCGGCGGTATGGACTTGCCTGTCCTCGGTGCGTAACACTCTCGAGAGGCTGCTTAAGATATTCTGCTCATCATCAACGATTAAAATAGTATGCTTAGCCATTCTTCTTCTCCTCTGTCTGCTTCACCAATTGGTCGATATACGCCTTTCCTCCCGAAGGGGTTATTTTGGTAAACATAATGCCCATTCCGGCCGGTATGGTTTCGCCGGCCTCGTTCTTAAAGGGCTTGCCCCTGCTCCATGCGACGACGCCTTCCGCATAAATGAACTTCTTCTCTCCCTCATCGAACTCGAACATCACTTCGATCTTCGTTTTGGCTGGCTCTACTTTATCCGTAACCACGAACATCCCTCCGGCGGAGATGTCCCTGGTCTCGACGTACTGCCAGAAACTCTTACCCCTGCATTCCACCTTTATTTTGAAATACGCTCTCTGGTACTGTCTTTTTTCGTCGTAGGAAGCCATACCTTCTCCTTATCAAAACGCCTCAAAGCGATTTTTAAAGCGTTTTTGGTTTCGCGGCAATAACACCACACGCGTAGATACCGTGAAAAGCTACGCTTTGCCCTGGGTGCGCGCCAGGTCATATAAGCTCAGCGCGATGCTGAATAAAAGGCATATGATGGCGTTCACGATCAGCGCGCGGTTGGTGATCCCCCAGGCTATCTCATAGATCCCCATGAGCCGCAACACTGCCCCCACTATAAACGAGACAAATGCAACCGCTAAAAACAGATCGTCGCCGAGATTGTATACCTTTCTCATGCCGATCACCTCCTCTTGTCGATACCTTTTGTGTGCGCTATTCGTTTTGTTTGGCTATTTTCGGCAGCCAAACGGTAAAGGTCGTGCCGGCGCCCACTTTGCTTTCTACCTGTATATCTCCTGCGTGATGCTTAACGATATTATACGTTACCGAAAGGCCAAGCCCGGTGCTTTTTTTTGTGGAAAAGAACGGGTCGAATATCTTAGGCAGCACTTCAGGCGCAATACCGCTTCCGGTGTCGGCGATCTTGATGTAAATATTGTTCGCGTCTTCCGAAGTCGAGATGCTGATCGAGCCCTTCTCCGCGATAGCTTGGCTGGCGTTGATGACAAGGTTCAGGAATACCTGGGACAGCTGGGTCGGATCCCCCAAAGTAGTAGAGCTCGCCTGGTAATCCTTTACCACCGTGACCTTATATTTTATCTCGTTCCAGACGATCGATAATACGGTTTCCAGGATCTGGTTGACGTCGATAGTGATATGCTGCGTTTCGCTCCTGCGGGAAAAAGTTCGCAGGTCCGAGACGATCTTTTTTATGCGCTTCGCGCCATCGAGCGACTCCTGGGCTATCGCCTTAAAATCATCGAGCAGTACCTGATTTTCTTTTTCTTCGAGAGAAATTTTTCCTTCCAGCTTCTGGATATATTCCTTGAGATTCTGGAGATTGCTGATCAAAAATCCTAAAGGGTTGTTTATTTCATGCGCGATCCCGGCGGCAAGCGTGCCCAGGGAAGCCATTTTTTCCATATGCACTATCTGCGCCTCGGCTTCCTTGACCAGGTTTGTTTTTTCCTCTATTTTCTTCTTCCAGCGGCGGTCGACCGCCACCGCGTAAAAAGCGAACGCAGCAGAAACGACCAGTACTATCGCAATAGAAATCACCATTCCCGCCATATCCTTTTTTTGGTTATCCCCCCTTGATTACCTGTATCATGTTCCACAACGGCAGAAAGATCGATAACGCCATCCCGACCACGACCGTGCCTAATACGGCGGTCATCACCGGTTCGATCATGGTAGTCAGGTTCTTGGTGACGGTCTTCACTTCCAGATCGAAGTATTCGCACAGGGAATCCAGCATCATCGGAAGCTGGCCGCTTTTTTCTCCTATCGCGATCATATACCCGACGAGCCTGGGGAAAAACTGGCTGTTCAACACCGCGCCTGAAATACCTTTACCGTCGGCGACATCGCGTTTTATCACGTCCACTTCCCTGGAAAGGACCACGTTGCCGATAGTCATCCCCACGATATCCAGCGTGCTGAGCACGGGAAGCCCCGCCTGATAAAGGACGCTGAGCATCGAGGCAAAGCGCAACATCGTCATTTTGGTGTACAGCTTGCTGACGATCGGCACTTTGAATTTAAGGCCGTCCCAGAGCCACCTGCCCGCGGTTGTATTAATGTACCACTGGAAGGCAAAAATTACGCCTATCACAACAGGCACGAGGATGAACCAGTGATGGATGAGAATATTGCTTATGAATATCATTACCTGCGTAGGCAGCGGCAACGCCACTTTGGCGCTCGTATAGATCTTGGCAAACTGGGGGATAACAAATACCGACAATACGACAACCGCCACCAGCATCGCAATGACCACCATGATCGGGTAGCGTAACGCAGACTGGATATTGGACCGCGTCTCCTGATCATTTTCCAGCATCTTGGCGAGCCTTAGCAGCACCTTGTCCAACACTCCGGCGCTTTCCCCCGCGATCACCGTATTGATATACAGCTTGGAAAACACGCCCGGGTGTTTTGCCATCGCCTGGGAGAGGCTCGCGCCGCCCTCAACATCATGGATGACTTTACGCAGCACCTCTTTGAGCGCCGGGTCCTCCGCCTGCTCAGCCAATACCCCAAGGCCTTCCAGTATGGGGACTGCGGCTTTTATGATCGTCGCGAACTGACGGGTGAATACCACCAGCGCCTGGGTATCAACCTTATACCCGCTCTTCAGAAAGCTTTCTGCGGCTTCTTTTGATTTTCCCCCTTTGGTCTTGAAGCTTATGCTTACGGGCAGATACCCGATTTTGGCTAGCTGCGTGGTCAACTCCACTTCGCTTACCGCGTCCATCTCGCCCTTCACAAGCTTACCCAATTGGTCTACCGCTTTATATACGTACGTAGGCATTTTTTATTCTTTCTCTTCCGTATCATCCGGGACAGCGTCTGACTGCTCGGCGCAGACCCTGGAGACCTCTTCGATGGTAGTCACGCCGGACAAAACTTTGCTTAATCCGTCATCGCTTAAAAGCTTCATGCCTTTGACTTGGGCTTTTTTGCGCAGCGCCATGGCGGAAGCTCCCTGAATTATCATCTCCCGGATCTCATCGTCGACAACCAACAGCTCGAATATGCCGGCGCGCCCCCGGAAGCCGGTACCCTTACAGTGGTCGCAGCCCCGGCCATGGTAGAGCAGGAGCCCTTTCTTTTTATCCAAACCCCATCTTCGCATAATAAGCGCCGGCGGTTCGTAAGGCTCCTTGCAATGCTCGCATATCTTTCTTACTAAGCGCTGCGCGAGCACGCCGATCAGACAGGCGGAGATCAAAAACGGCTCAACCCCCATGTTTACCAGGCGCGTTACCGCAGACGCTGCGTCGTTTGTGTGCAGCGTGGAAAACACCAGATGGCCGGTGAGCGCTGCCTGCACCGCGATGACCGCCGTATCCAGATCCCTGATCTCCCCCACCATGATCACGTCGGGATCCTGGCGTAAAATCGCCCTCAGGCCGTTGACGAAGGTAATCCCCGCCTTGGGGTTCACCTGGATCTGCCGTATCAGCCCCAGGCGGTACTCCACCGGGTCCTCGATAGTAATGATGTGTTTGTCGACGGTATTTATCCTCATTAACGCGGAATAAAGCGTCGTGGTCTTGCCGCTTCCCGTGGGGCCGGTCGAAAGGATTATCCCATAAGGCATATTGATCAGCTTCTCATAGGCCTTTAATTCAAACTCCGTTGCAAACCCCAGCTTTTCCAGCCCGATCATTACCGAGGCGGTATCCAGGAGCCTCATGACCAGGTTCTCCCCGTATATGGTGGGTATGGTGGCGACGCGGAAATCCACTATCTTGTCATCGACCTTTGCCTGAAAGTGGCCGTCCTGAGGGACCCTGCTCTCGGCGATGTCCATATTCGATAAAACCTTGACCCGGGAAATAATCGCCGCCTCCCATTCTTTTGGAGGAGAGGGTATCTCGTGCAGGATGCCGTCGATCCTGAACCTGATGCGCAGCATATCCTGTTCCGGCTCAATATGGATGTCCGAGGCCCTGTCGTGCACTGCCTGGGATATAACCAAATCTACGAGCTTGATGATCGAAGTCCCTTCGGTGGCCGCCTCTTTGGCGACGCCGGAAGAGACTTTCGTGATCCCCTCCATGAGCTTCTTCGCGCTGGGAGCGCTCTTGCCCGCATACAGCCTGCTTTGCGCCTCTTCTATTTCCTGGGGGCTGGAAAGATATACCTCGATGGGCGTACCGGTATGCATCTGGATCTGATCGATTGCGTAGAGATCGGTGGGCTCAACCATCGCGACGTGAAGAGTATCGTTAGCGGTCCTGAAGGGAACGGATTGCGTCTGGCGCGCCAGACCCTCGGGCATAACCCTGGTCAATGTCTCGTCATACTGGACGGAATCCAGCGCGACGTAACTGAACCCCTGGTGCTTGGCTATCGCTTCGTAGAGGCTCGCGCGGTCAACAAGGCGCATATCGACCACTATTTTTTCCAGCGGCCTCTTTAATTTCCTCATCTCGTCCAGAGCCTTATGCAGCTCTGTCTCGTCTAAGAGATGCGTAGATAATAATAAACCTTCCAGGTCTTTATCGTTCATCCTCGCTATAATAGTTGATCAGTTCCTGTATCCAGCGCTTTACTTCGGGCGCTTCCTCCGCGTTGGGCGCAAGCTTCAGGAACTTCCGGTAATATTCCAGCGCCTGTTTTTTCTCCTTAAGATAATCTTCGTAGAGCACCCCCAAATTATAACAGGAGAACGCGTCCTTCGGGTCAAGGCGCAGCGACTCTTTAAAGGCCTTTACCGCAAACGCATATTGACCGGTCTTTAAATACTCTACCCCCAGATTATAATACAGGTCGGCGCGCCCGGGTTCAAGATCGATCGCCTTCAGGTAATAGCCGACCGCTTCTTCTGAAGCGCCTTCTTGAGACAGTTCCCACGCCTTGGATGCGGGCCATACCCGTTCTTCCACGGCCACCCCGTCATCATCGGACGCAGGCGCTTCGTTTAAACGCAGCGGCGCTTGCCGGGGTATGGATTCCTCGAGTAACCGTTGCGCTCTTTTAAGCGCGTCGTCTGCGGCGACAAAATTCCCGTCCTCCAGAAGCTGTTCCCCGTGAGAATAAAGCTGGCGCGCCTTTTCTATCTTTTCCTGCCTGGTCAACCCGGCATCCTGCGTAACGGCTATCGCCGCGTCGGCAGCGGGCGCCGGCATCATGCGGCCAGGTGGCAGGCCAGCCTCGGCCGGCGCGCCATAGGCCCGTATTGCGGCAGAAACGGACACGCACACGGCAGCGCACAATATAAGCGCATCGCGGCTCATTGTTCAGATCCCTCTTTCGTCTTGGGAAGAAGCTCCACGTCGACCTTCCTGCGAGAAGAGGCCCCTTCTTCGGGCGAAGCCATCTGCGGCGGCGGTTGCGACATAAACATAGTGCCTATTTTCTGGAATTTATTCTGCAGTTCGCTCAAATTCATCCGCGCCCGCTGTAATTCATCCCTTAACCTCTCCCTTTCCAGCTGTACATTCACGTACTGTTCCCGCAATACAGCGGATTCTTTTTTCACCTCGTTATATTTTGACTGAAGTTCGATGAACCTCGTATCCGCGTCGGCAAGCTTATCCTTAAAATAGGATATTTCATCCCTGTTTTTCTTTAATTCCGCTTCAGTCTGCCTGATCGCCAGCTGCGCGGTTGCGTGTTCGTCCTTGAAACCCGCGTATTCCCTACTGAGCGTCTCCAGTTTTTCCTTGAGCGACGCCAGTTCCTGTTCCAATGCCTGGTTTCTGGTTTCAAGCGCTGCCAGGTGCTCCTGCCTTGCGCCCAGCCCGCCCAAAGCCTCCTGTTTTTCCTGAGCGGCCCTTGCCTCTCTTTCCTTGACTTCCCCGAGCTCTTTGCGCGTCTTTTCTAATTTTTCCTTCAGGAAATAGCCGGCTTTTTTTAGATTCGAAGCGACCTTTTCCAGATCAGCGGCCTTCTGCTCCAGCGCCTGCCTCCCTTTGCTGGCCGCCATAAGCTGCTCTAAGAGCGCGTCCACGTTCTTGCTGAGCGTTTGATTTTTGACTTTTGCGTCTTCTGCCTGCTGTTTCAGTACAGCCAGTTCCTGCTCTTTGCGGCCAAGAAGATCGGAAAGGTTCTGCACCTGCACTTTAAAGGCCATGTTTTCATTGAGCAGATACGGCATCTGCTGGTCGATGGAATCCAGCTCCTTGATCAGCGTGTCCAGCCGGGCCACCACCTCACCCTGCATATCCTGGCTGAAGTTCAATCCCGATAACGCAGTCTCCATCTGGATAAGCTTCTGCTTTAAAGGTTGGGTCATTTCCAGCTTCGTCCTGGTGTCGGACAATTCTTTTGAGAGGGCGTCTTTTTGCGCGGTGACATTTTTTAATTCTTCCTGCAGGCTCATCGCTTTTTCCCGTACCTCAAGCGACTTTTCCTTTTCTTCGTTGAAGGCCTTATGCAGCGAAACGTTTAGCTGGCCGTAGGTTGAGACTGCGTCCTTTAACTGCTGCATCCTTGATTCCAGCATCGGTATCGTGGCCTGGGGCAGCGAGCTGCCCGCCGGCGGCGTTTGGGCGGTCTGGGTACGCCTGGCGCTCCTCGCGGAGTAAAAAAGCGCAAGGAATATCCCTATCGTCGCCACCAGCAAAACAAAGAATTTCTTATCCGTCATTTGATCTTTCTCATGTCCAGTTTAAACGGCCTCCTCCCGGAAGTCACCAGAGCGCTGTCGTTTGCGAGCAGTGGCGCGTCGCTTTCTTTAATTATACGGGCTGTCACAAAGATTAGCAAGTCGGTTTTTTCGGTAGGGTTCTCCGTCGAGCCGACTTCCTTTCGCGTAAACAAAGCCCCGAGGATGGGGATATCCCCCAGCACGGGTATCTTCTTTGTGATGGTGAATGATTCTTCCTTGACCAGCCCTCCGATCACGACCGTTTGGCCGTCTCTCATCTGCACTTCGGTTTGCGCCGTCCGGGACGAAGTGATAGGGCCCTCATTGACGCCGTCCCTTTGAGAAGCGTACCCGATGAGGCTGCTTACCTCGGGCTTTAATTTCAGCTTGATATGGCCGTCGGGGCTTACCTGCGGAGTGACGCTTAAATTGACGCCTACATTATAATTAGTCCATCCGGTGATCTCCAGCTTTCCGGTTGTTTCGTTCCTCTCGTAGGTAGGCAACGCCAGGACTTTACCGACATTAATGGAGGCGTTCTGGTTATTAAGGGTGACTATCCTGGGATTGGCGACGAGCTTGGTCTTTTTGCGCGTCTTTAACATGTCGAGCACAGCCTTCAGGGAAGTAAAATCAAGCGTGCCAAAGGTGAAATTTTCCGCGGCCGCGGAAGGAAAGGCGTACGGCCCCGTGAAACCGGCTGTCGTGTTCAGGGGAGTAAACGTCCCGGGGTTATAATTGCCCTTGCCGCTAAAAGGAAACGTGATGGGGCGCGAAGAGCCGGACGCCGCGACCGTCGTAGACCAATCAAAGCCCAGCTTGTCATTGTCGTTGAGCGACGCCTCAATCAGGCGCGCCTCGATCAATACCTGGGGCGTAAGTTCATCCAGATCGGGGATCATCGCCTCTATCTTGCTTATGACCGCGGGAGAATCCGTGATGATTATGGAATTGGAACGGCTGTCCGCCTCAATAGAGCCTTCCGGGGTCAAAGACTTTTCTAAGGTGGTCTTCAGTTTAGCCGAATCGGCGTTATTTAATTTAAAGAGCTTTGTCTGTTTGCCTTGCTTATGCGCCTCTTCCTGCGTGGTCACTTTATAGACGTTCTCTTTCTTGGTATACGCGAAGCCGTTCACGGTGATGATCGAATCCAGCGCTTGCTCGATGCTCACGTTGTTAAGCTGCACGGTGACCAACCCTTTCACCGCCTCAGAAAATACGATGTTGAGGTTGTATTGCTTGGCGAGCTGCCGCAAGACATCTTTGATATCGACCTCCCTGAACTCCAGGGATTCGATCACCAGGTTTTCCTTCTCCTGCGCGCACAGGGGCGGATGAACGCAGGCGCTAAGACACATCAAAGCCATAATACAGACACACGCCAATTTTCTCTTCATTTTTCGACCTCTTTGCCTATTTGTCCCGCTATTCTCCAGGGAAAACCAGGTAAAAATCCTGGCTGCCTCTCTTGAGAAGCACTCTTTCTTTTTCGATATCTATGACCTCGTAATCTCCTATTTTATCACCCTTTTGCACAATCTCGCCATTAATAAATGCGAAACCTTTTTTATCTGTGCCGAAGGAGATGCCCTGGAGCTTAAGCTCGCTTAACTGGAACGTTTTGTCCGTATTAACGGAAAAGGGATCTCGTCCCCATGTAAGCTTCGTGCGCTCGATCTGCTCGCCCAGCACGCCCGCATCCGCGGCAGGCGCGGCGCTGACCACAGGCGCGGATTTGGCCAAAGACGCCGCATCCGGCTTGGGCAAGGGGGCTGCTTTTTTCTTGGGCTTCTTTTTTAAATTACTCACGAGCGCCAGCGCCAACACTACCACCAGGACCCCGATTATAATAAGTTGTTTTTGCTGTTTATCCATATGCGTACGGCCGTACCTTATATTTCATAGATCATATAGGTGCTTAAAAGCAGGGTTATCAAGAGCTCTTGCGGCCTTTCTCCCTTGCTTACTGCCGCCTTCTTCGCGTCGGGAGCAGGCGTTGCCGTTTCTTCCCTGGGCGCTATGGAGACCGACTCAATGATAAAGGTAACCGGCAGCTTGCCCAGGTCGGCTAAATACCCGCCCAGCACCTGGTAAGGACAGCCAAGCACCATCTCGACATACACCTTGGTCACTCCCGACGGAAGATTCTCATTCGCGACTTTTATGTCCTCCCGCGGCCTTATGGAAACAATATTTATGTTGTGTTCCGCGGCCGCGCTGCCCAGCAGATGGATGAGCCGGGGGACCTGCCGTTTCCCGACCTCGATATCTTTGAATTCATCCGCCTTTTTTTCGATCTCTTCGATGGCCTTCTTAGGGTCAGGAACGGTCCTGATCAACACCTCCTGCTCTTTGAGCTCTGATTGCTTGAGGCTGAATTCCGTTTTCAACTTCTTCTCGGCCTTAAAAAGAGATCTCCCCCAGGCAAAATACAGCGCGACGAGAACGAAAAAAAAGACAAGGCACAGGAGCCCGGCCTGCATAAATTTGCTTGTTTTCTTAAGCGTTATCATTTCCCACCTCAATACACCAGCGTGCAGGTGATCTCGAATTTCGCAGCCGGCATCGGAGAATACAGGTCTTTTTCGCTGGAGACCAATACGACATCCCTGAAATAAGGCGATTCTTCCAGCGCGATAAGGTATTGCGAAAGCTCCACATCCACTACCGTATACCGGGAGACGATCCTGCCCGCCAGGCGCAGCTGTTTCGGCTCGGTCCCGGCTACGGCGGTTATCTGCGTAAGCACTACGCCCGGGGGTGTTATATTGCTTAGTTCCTTGAATATGCCCCACCAGAGAGGCTGTTTGCCTTCCGCTTTTTCCAGCGACTCTTTTCTCTCTTCAAATTTTGTCTTTATATTCAGATACTCCTTCACCTTTGAGGCAGTCGGTTCCAGGCGGCTTATATCGGAGTTCGTCTTCCTGATTAAATTTCTATATTTATGGTTGTTCACGATACTTATGACGTACCACGACAGCACCAGCACCAGGATCACCGGGAAGAATACCTTAAAAAGGAGCATCAGGAAAACTGTTTTTTGCTCTACCTTTTCCTTCACCGGTAAAAGGTTTACTCTCCCTCCGCTTCCCAGGCAAAGGCCGAAGGCTACCGCCAGATGAGGCGCAGCCTGTTCCATGACCAGCTCCTGCCTGAAGACGCCGGTCTCTGACCAGCCCTTCACCGCGCTCAATACGGGAAGGTGTTCTACTTTTGTGAGCCTCTCGAGGTTATATAACAGGAACTTATCGATATTCCGCAGGCGCGAGCTGCCGCCGGTGATATACAATGCTTCCGTATCTTCTGCCTTGAACGTTTTAGTATAATAGCTTACGGTCCTGGTGATCTCCAGGATCAACCTCTCCAGCGTCGGCCTTAAGGCGGTCGAGATCTGTTCTCCCTGGAATACGCCGTAATCCGTCAAGAAATCCTGCCGCGATTCGTCTTCCAGGGGGATGCCGACGTTACGCTTGATCTTCTCGGCATCCTCGACGCCAAGTTCGACCGTACCTGAGGAAGCGGGGATGGGCTTGGCCATGGCGCGGGTTATATGCTCTCCGCCAACGGGTATTTCGCGCGAAAACACCAGGTTTTTGCCTTTATAAAAATTCAGCAAGGAAGTATTCGCGCCTATATCCAAAAGCGTTACGGTCCTGTCGCCGGGAGCGTTCAGGCAATAAGGCAGGAGATTGCCCAGCGCGTCTGAAACGGCGTTGATGGCAACCGGACTTATATCCATGTCCTTTAAAAGGCCGATTTGTTCGTCTATGGTCAGTCGGTCCACTGAGACGCAGGTCACCTGAAGGCTTACGCCCTTCTCGTCCTGTTGCTGGCCTGTGGTAAAAAAATCATACGACATATTGCTGATCTCTAATTGAAAGGGGAGGCGTTTTTTCAACTCAATGCCCACCAGCCCCCTTAAGTCTTTTTTACTGATAGCGGCGGGGGCGGTTATCGAAAAAATAAAGACCCCTTTCCCCGAGATAGCGAGGCGCGCGAGGTTGGTTTTTATCTTGGAATCGGAAATAAACTGCTTCACCGCGCCCTGGATGAATTTCCTGCGCCCTGCGGGGTCCTCTTTTACGTTCTGGGGTATGGCGCGCGTAATGCAATGCGCGATCACGTAGCCCTTGGCCGTCTTCTGCAATTGCAGTATTTTCATGTAGCTGTAGCCGATATCTATCCCCAGCACGTCCTGCGAAGAGGTAAAAAACCTCCCCAGAAGTGAAAGGAACTGTGACAGGCCGCTTTTTGCATTCGGGCCGGAACCGCGGCTTACCGCCTTACGCTCCGGCGTTTTATCATCACGCATGTTACCTCAGGCTGGCTCTCACCTTGATAATGTCAAGCTCTTTAAATATCTTGTCGTGATCGCTCAAGACATCGTTCAGCTTTTTTACTATTTCCCTGTTCGCGGCGTCCGCATTATTTGAGACCTGCTCAAGCTGCGCCCGTATCTGGGCAAGCTGCGCTGCGACATCCGTACCCGCCGGCTGTTCCTGGGGCCTCTGCGCCCTCAGGGTCATACTCATCCCCAGCAACAGGCATACCGCGATGAGTGAAGCAAACATAAATTTTTTAGCCATCGTGGCCCCCTTTTTTTATCAAAGTAACGCCCCGGTTCAAAGGTTCCGGGGGAAGGTCTGCGCGCTCAACGTTTTTTCCTGGTCGCCTGCAAGCATTATGAATGTCACGCTTATTCTTTTGATGGTGGTATCCGACGGACTGACAGGAGGAGAAACGATCGGATTATTATCTTGATCGTAATAGTTAAACACGAGGCTCTCGACGCCCTTGACCAGGATATCGTTATTGCGCATGATAGCGCCCTTTATCGAAGGATCGGGGTCGCTTAACCACTGATACTGGATATCGTTTCCGTATATGTCATGGAAGCGCAATTGCGAAATGCCCGCCGCATATACCGACCCCTTACCCGCGATCTGCCTGATCTCTCTCTCCATCCTCATCAGGGCGGCCCTGCCCTGTGAAACAATCTCGCTGCGAAAATTAATAAAACGCCACAGGTCCACGATCTCCCGGGCATACAAGGCCGATACCCCCGTTAATACGCCGACGATAACGATCACTATCACCAGCTCTATCAGGGTTACCCCTTCTTTTTTAAAGCGAGCGCGCTTTCCCTGCAATGACGCAGCCCTCCTTCTAAAATGGATTTACCACCAGCGCCAGAACTATATCTTTTACCAGGGAGTCATTACGATCCACCCTGACTGTAATACGTTTGTAATCGGTCACATTGCCTGCCGTGCACGACGCAGGGGTGCAGCCTGACGGAGTATTCGGCGAACATGTTCCGTTCCACGCGGTACCGCTGAGCGCGACATAATCGACGGTCACGCAGCGGCTGTAGCCTGGCGCGGGACTGTCGGAATATCCGTTGTAATCATCAACGTCATTAAAACCCGCATTCCCTGTGCCTAGTCTGGTCTCCGCGTTATCCGGCCCGAGCGTATCGCTCCAGGGCGCGGCGGTATGCTGGTCGAATTTCTTTGATTGTATCTCCTCCATCAATTGCTGTCCGTAAAAAAGAGCGTCTGCCAGCGCTTCCGAACGGGCTGATCGTAACGCTACGTCCGACCACATATTCAAAAGAACGGGTATCGTCAATCCCAGAATGACGATCGTGATGATCATTTCGATCAGGCTGATGCCTTTATTCTTCACTGCACCCTCACCCAGCCGGTATTAGGCGTAACCCTCACGGAAAAAGAATCATTTTGATAAGAAAGATTTACCTGCCCCTCGGCTGTCAAGGTGTTCCCGTTTGCATCCCGGGGCGTGCCGTTCCAATCGAAGCTCAGGATATTCATTCCGTTAATATTCGCGCTATCGATACCGATCCCTTTATACTGGGGATCATTTGTGAAATTGATTATAAAATCCCCGTGGCCAAAAGGGTTCTTCGCGTAGCTATTGTCTGATTTCTGGACTTCGTACCTGTTGGCGGGAGTTACGTAAAAAGTCATCTTGTAGGTATCATGGCTGGAGGCCGCCAGTTGCTGCACGTAGCGGATGTCGGAAACCACATTGTTCACCGCTCCCTTCAATTTTACGGTATAGAAACTTTCAAAGCGCGGGATGGCCAAGGCAGCCAGGATCCCCATTATCACCACTACTATGATCAATTCAAGCAGTGTAAAACCCCTGCCCATGATCTGTTTCATTTTTTGTATTTCTTCCTCGTTATATTCGCGCCAACGGTTGATCCTGTTCCTTCTCGGTTTAGGAAAAATGCCTTTTTTTTCGTAACGAAAAAGCGTTTGCTTAGAAATCCTCAATTTGCCAGCCACTTCCGCTGCCCGGAAAATGCCCATCTAAAATCTCCTGATATAGTTTAATACTATTTGTCATATTTTAGTATATTTTTAAAAAAAGTCAAGTATTTTATCAAAATCTTTGCTGTATAAAGAATTTTAAGCTTCTTTGGATTAAGGAGTTAAAGAGGAAGGCTCAAAATAAATAGGCCGGGCAACATGCCCTTACCCGGCCTATCCTGGGATCGTGCAGAACTTGAAACCGAGGCTATAGTAATTCCCTCGCCTCCCCTACCACAAACAACGAACCGCAAATAACGATTATGCCTTTTTCTCCAGCTTTTTCTCTTGCCTGCGCCAAAGCATCTTTGACGCACCCTGTTAGACTGACGTTATGGCGCGGCGCCATTCGCTTCATTTCGCATAGAATGCCCTGCGGCGTGGCCGCGCGTGGATTATTCGCCCTGGTCAAGATCACCGTGTCCGTAAGGGGCGAGAGCTCTTTACAAATACCCCTGATATCCTTATCGCTGGATACGCCTAGCACGAGTACTACCGTATTGCCTGGAAAGCGGCTCCTGAGGGCCTCCTTGAGCGCGTGAGCGGAAGCGGGGTTATGCGCTCCGTCCAATACCACCGTTGCAGCAGGTGTATTCACAATCTCGAATCTTCCCGGCCACACTGTGGCATAGAGCCCGCGGCGCATGTCTTCGGAACTGATAGCGCTGCGAAAGAACGCGCGTAATACCTGTGCCATGGCTACGGCCTCGGCGGCATTAACCAGCTGGTGGCTTCCCAATAAACGGATCTTAAGGTCGCTGATCCCGCCGAACTCCCCGTCAATATCAAAGGCCTGCCCGTCGCGTCCTGCAGGTCTGGGCGTGCACACCACTTCTTTACCTAGTTCGTACAGCCGCGCGTGTACCTGCCGGCACCTGCCCCTGATAGCCGCCGCAACTTCTTTTACCTGCGCGGCGCTTACCACCAGCGGACGGCGCCCCTTGATAATCCCCGCCTTTTCCCCGGCGATCTCGGTCAGGGTCACGCCCAGCGTCCGGGTATGGTCGTAACTTACCGGGGTGATCCCGCACACCAAAGCCTGCACTACGTTAGTCGCGTCCAGGCGGCCGCCCAGGCCGGTTTCTAATACCGCGTAATCAACTTTCTGCTCCTTGAAATACTCAAACGCCAAGGCAGTGTATACTTCAAAGAATGACAGCGGCCCATGGCGCGAACGCCGATTATATTGTTCTATTCCCGGCTTTAATCTTTCTACCAGGTCGGCGAGGGCTCTTTCGGTTATCATGCCTTCGAATACATCGGCGACTATACCGCCGGGCTGCGTCCGCCCGCGCATGACCCTGATCCTTTCCCGTACGCTTGATAAATGCGGGGACGTGAACAACCCTACCTTGTAGCCGGCTTCTTTCAGGATATACGACAGGAATGCGCATACGGAGCCTTTTCCTTTTGTGCCTGCGACGTGAAGGCTCTGGAAGCGCTCTTGAGGATTGCGTAAGGCCGCAAGGAATCCCTTTATTCTTTCTAACTTGCAAGACTCCTTGTAAGAAGCGAGGGGGGTTTTTTCGTAATTAATAAAAGAGTCCAGGTACTGGATGGCTTCAAGATAGGTCATCTTCAGGCGGGATACTTAGTGTTTGAAGTGCCTTATTCCGGTCAGCACCATGGCAATGCGGTGCGTATCGCACGCCTTGATAACTTCCCGGTCAGCGATAGAACCGCCGGGCTGGATTACGGCCTTAACGCCCATTTTTGCCGCTGCTATGATAGCATCAGGTTTTGGGAAGAACCCGTCAGAAGCAAGACATGTATTACGTCCGCGCCCGGCTGCCTTTTTCCCGGCGATGAGGACGGAATCGACCCTTGACATCTGGCCGGCCCCGATCCCCACGGTCTTTGTGGCTTTCGCGATGATAATGGCATTGGATTTGACGTGCTTTGCCACCTTCCAGGCAAACAAGAGAGAAGCCAGCTGCGTTTTTGTCGGCTTCTTTCGCGTAGCGACGATAAGGCTGCCCTTATTCAGCAAGCTTGAGTCGCTATCCTGCAACAGGAGGCCGCCGCTCATTTTTTTAAAATCGTATTCCTTACGGCGCCTGAGGTCTTTCAGCTCCAGGACGCGCAGATTCTTCTTCTGCGAAAAAAAGCTTAAGGCCTCTTTGCTAAAGGCAGGGGCGATGACGCATTCCAGGAAGCCGCTTTTCGTAATGCTCTTCGCCGTTATCGCGTCAACGGGACGATTAAGCCCCACGATGCCTCCGAACGCGGAAAGCGGATCGCAGTTGAACGCATCCCGGTAAGCCTTGCCGATATTCTTCGCTTCTGCAGCGCCGCAAGGATTATTATGCTTCACGATCACGGCAGCGGGATTGTCAAACTCTTTCAGCAATTCCCAGACACTGTGCAGGTCGAGAAAATTGTTGAAAGAGAGTTCCTTGCCCTGCAATTGCCGCGCATCGGCAATCCCTTCCCCCGAGGCCTCACCCTGCGCCCTGTAAAGAGCTGCTTTTTGATGAGGGTTCTCCCCATACCGCAAATCCTTTAATTTCGTGAACGCCAGGCGTAATTCCCGGGGAAAAGCGCCCTCAGCCCCATTTTCTTTAGAAAAATACTCGTAGATCGAGCTGTCATAACCGGAAGTCGCCCTGAATACTTCCGCGGCAAGGCGTTTCGCCGTATCCTCGCTGATCTTGCCTGCGTGCTCCTGCAATTCCCTGATTATCTGTGCGTACTGGCGGGGATCTGAAACTACGGCTACAGACTGATGATTCTTCGCCGCTGAACGCAGCATTGAAGGCCCGCCGATATCGATATGTTCAATCGCCTCTTCTCTGGTTACCCCTGTTTTGGCGACGGTCCGCTCAAAAGGATAGAGGTTTATCACCGCCATGTCGATCAACCCGATGCCCAGCTCCTTGAGCGTGCGCATGTGCGCGGGGTTCCCGCGCAGCGCCAGGAGCCCCGCGTGTATTTTCGGATGCAGGGTCTTGACCCTTCCGTCGAGTATTTCAGGAAAACCTGTGTATGCCGAAACGTCCTTTACCGGGATATTGTGTTCGCGAAGCAGCTTTGCCGTGCCGCCGGTTGAAATGATCTCGGCACCGGACTGATTCAGCGCTTTCGCTAAATCAAGAATGCCGGTCTTATCGGATACGCTTATCAACGCACGCCTGATTTCAATCATACGCCTATGTTTTCGAGATTATTTATTGAAACGGAAGTTAGCGAGGTCGGCGTCCTGCATCACGTAGTCTTTTTGCTCAAGGCGCAATTTTCCCGCCTGTTTCGCCTGGTTCTCGCCGCCCGCCTGGATAAAGTCGCTCAAGCTGATGATCTCCGCGCGGATAAAGCCCCGCTGGATATCGGAGTGTATCGCTCCCGCCGCCTCCCAGGCAGTGGCGCCCTTCCTGATCAACCAGGCGCGTGTTTCTTTTTCGCCGGTAGTAAAAAAACTGAGATAGCCGCTTTCCCTGAGCGCCTTCGCCAGGATCGCGGGCATATCCTCCAGCTCCTGTTTCTGGACCGCCACCACGGGTTTCGCGGTAATAAGTGAATACCCGGCCAGCATGCGGAATTCTTCCTGGCTTAAGCCGGCCTTAAAAATAAGCTCTTCTTTTTCCAGGATCGTCTTCAATTTACCGAGTATCGCCTTTTCCTGCTCCTGCTCAGCGCGGCTTAAGCGCGTTTCAACGAATTCCAGGTCTTTTAATACCAGGTCGGGGAGAGAGCCGGATAAAGTCAGTACCGCATCCGCTTCGAGCATGGCCTCTTCTCCCGCAAGCTCGACCTGCACGTATGTCTTCTTTTTGGCTTTTGTGATCTTGTCAACTTCATCGAGCCGGCTGTCTTTTACATTATATTTGCCGGGGGGTAATTCGGGTATCGCAAAAACGCTTATCTTCATCTAAAACCTCTTTCTATTCTTCTTCGTGTTTCTTAGTTGCCTGGTAGTGGTTTATGATTACGGACGATATTTTGTGGGGCGCCTCTTCGTAGCGGGAAAACTTCATTGCGTAGGAGCCCCTGCCGCCGGTAAGGGAGCGCAAGTCGTTGGCATAGGTAAACATTTCGGCCAGCGGGACAGTTGCTTTTACCACCTGCGACTTCCCTTTTACATCCATGCCCATAATTCGGCCGCGCCTGGAATTGATATCGCCCGAAATCGCGCCAAGGAATTCTTCAGGGATCGCCACCTCGACATCCATGATCGGCTCAAGCAATGCAGGGCCGGCTTCCGTGACCGCTTTTCGCAGCGCGATGGAACCTGCTCTCTGGAACGCCATATCGGAAGAATCGACTTCGTGATACGAACCGTCCGTGAGGATCACCCGCACGTCCACAATAGGATATCCTGCGACCGCGCCTTCTGCCATTGCCTGGATAACGCCCTTTTCTACCGAAGGGATATAGTTCTTGGGGATAGCGCCGCCGAAAATCTTGTCCACAAATTCAAACCCTGCGCCTTTTTCCATAGGCTCGATCTGGATCCAGACGTCCCCGTACTGGCCGCGGCCGCCTGACTGACGCTTGAATTTACCCTGGACCTTGGCGCTTTTGGTTATGGTCTCCTTGTAAGAAACTTTTGGCGTCCCCAATTCCACATCGACATTAAACCTTTTTTTCATCCTGCCGACCATCACCGTAAGATGCAAGTCTCCGAGCCCCGAAATAATCAGCTCTTTTGTCTGAGGGTCATGGTGCGCTTTAAAGGTGGGGTCTTCATCGGCGAGTTTCGCCAGGACGCTGGAGATCTTCTCTTCGTCGGCTCGCGATTTAGGCTTTACCGATGCGGATATGGCCGGCTCCGGGAACACGATGGGCTCAAACAGGACCTGCTCTTTTTCATCCGCGAGCGAATCCGAAGTGGCAGTTTCTTTTAATTTCGCGATCGCCACGATGTCCCCGCATGCTGCGGCGTCCACCGAGCGCTGCTCCTTACCCTGCAGCATAAAAATAGAGCCTATCCTCTCTCTGGTTTTTTTGGTGACGTTAAAAAACCCCGTGTTCGCCGCCAGCGCGCCGGAGAACACGCGTAATAGCGTAAGCTGGCCGACATACGGGTCTGAAATCGTCTTGAACACAAATGCCGCAAACGGGCCGTCCTGGCGAAAGGCTATCTCTTTGCGCTCATCCGGCTTGAGGGGATTTGTCACCTCGATTTTTTCCCGCTCCAGCGGTGAAGGCATATAGGTTACGATCTCTTCCAATAATTCCGGTATACCTTTATCGGTAAGGGAAGAGCCGCACACCACGGGGAATACCTTTCGCCTGTCCACTGCCTGATGTAAACCATTTTTCAGCTCATCAGCAGACAGCTGTGTGCCTTCCAGGTATTTTTCCAGGAGCTTGTCGTCGCTTTCGGCGATCGCTTCTATGAGCGAAGGGTCTTCTAAGGAGCCGATCATCACCGCCCTTTTGGAAAATACGCTCTGGATATCCGCCAATACTTTATTGACGTCCGCGCCATCCTTGTCCGTTTTATTGATAAAAATAATGCAGGGCAGGTTAGAATCTTCCGTTATCTGCCAGGAGCGTTCTGTCCCGACCTCAATCCCGGCGCTTACGTCCACCACGATTACTGCTGCGTCTACCGCTCGTAAGCCGGAAATAACCTCGCCGAAGAAATCCGCGTATCCCGGCGCGTCGATGATCTGGACCTTCGTATCCTTGTATTCGCAGTTAAGGAGCCCGGAATTTATGGAGCTTTTTCTTTCTATTTCGTCCCAGCTATAATCGCTCGCCGTTGTTCCGTCGGTAACCGAGCCCTTTCTTGCGACGGCCTTGCAGACAAACAACATGCTTTCCGCAAGGGAAGTCTTTCCCGACTGGGCGTGGCCTAATAAAATAATGTTCCTTTTATTGTTCGCATCCATGGCTATACTCCTTTATAGAGGATAGGCGGCGTAGCAAGAAAAGGCGAGCATGTAATAAAAAATTATATACCGCAAAGTTTGGCTGGTCAAGGAATAGTTAAGGAAAGCGGGGGAATGACGCTAGAATGTGTATTGCAGCGCTGCGTTGATAAGCCAATACCTGGATTTTACTTTTTCATCAACGGGTTCGCTTTCCCCGGTCAGGACGCCGGCAGCATAGTGCTGCTGGACGAGGTCGCCTTTCGCGTTGATGGAGATATAATTAGCGCCCACATTCAGTAACCACCCTTGGGCCAGCTTCCAGCTGCCTTCGCTGCCGAAGAGGAATGCCTTGCCGTGGCTCCGGCCGGGAGAAAGCATATCGACATTATAACCTAAGGCTTCGTCCATAGTCGGGTACAGATGCGAATCCCTGTCCTTGATCCTCACCCAGGGAGAATACCCCAGGTTAATAAGAAAGGAGAGCTTTTCGTTCAGGCTGAACTCGCTGTTCAGCCCCAGATACGGCACGTGATAACTCGCCTGATATTCTCCCCATTTAAGGCCGCGGGTGTCCTGAAAGCTCTGGTCAAAAAGCCCGGCGGGGCCGTAAGGGCCGTAGCCTACCTGGTTCACGCTGTAGGCTGAAAACTTAAAACTCTGGTGGTGATAGCCGAGTACGGGCCCCAGCGCCCACGTATCCCTTACCCAGAGGTTATAGACGTAGTTGATATCGAAGATGTTTGCTTCGTCCAGCTTTACCGGCGATTCCGAATATATATCGAGGCCGTCATGGTTCGTCGCCCAGGCGCTGGAGCCGTTCAAGACGCCATCATCGTTATAATCTATGTATCCGACGTCGTTCTCGATCCAGTCGGAATCTTTCATATTGCCCCTGCTCTTGCCTGCCTTCGTAAGCCATTTGAAGCTGAGGCGGAACCTGTCATGCGTAAGCATATTGTCTTCCTGCGGCTTGTAGTGGAGCGCGGCGGAAAGGCCGATCAGCGTGGTGTCGATAGGCCACTTAAGCTCGCTTTCTCCGTGACCGCCAATATCGTAAGGATTGTCGAAGCTGATGCGGTATTTGGTATCCCCCTTGATGCTGCCTAATTCGAATCCCAGCGACAGTTTCCCCAGTCCGTTACCGAAAATAAAATTATAAAGCGTATCGGAAGACTTATTTTCCTGCTCGATGATGTATTCTTCGGCCACTTCGTCCCGGTCACGCGGCGGCCTGGAAGGCTGGTAAGGTTCTTCGTCTGGACCCTGCGGGGGATAGTACGTATTGTAAGCGCCCTGGGCAAGAGGGTTATGCTGGGACTCCAGCATGTCCAGCGAGCGGCTGACAATATATTGTCTGATTTCCGGGTTCAGTTGCGCGAAGGCGGGAAACGGCAGAAGCAGGACGAGCGCCAGAAAAAACGTTATGCGGCCTTTTTTATGCACGCGCGTCTACTCCAGGTAGGTGTAGATCTTGCCTTTATAATTGCGCAGCACATATTTTCCCTTTGCCAGGGAAAGTATATAGTTCGGCCCAACCGGGATCTTTCCTCCTCCGCCCGGGCCATCAATCACATATGTCGGGACCGCATACCCTGAAGTGTGGCCCCTGAGCCTTTCCATGATGTTTATACCCACTGAAACCTGGGTGCGGAAGTGGCTGGTCCCTTTTACGGGGTCACACTGGTAGATATAATAGGGGCGGACCCTGATTTTTAAGAGTTCATGCATAAGTTTACGCATGACGTAAGGCCGGTCGTTGATCCCCTGCAGGAGCACTGTCTGGCTCCCCAAAGGAAATCCCGCATCGGCGAGCATTTCGCAGGCGCTCTTACACCGCCTGGTGATCTCTTTCGGATGATTGAAATGTATACTTATCCAGATCGGCGCGTATTCTTTAAGCATCGCGATCAGGGACGGGGTGATCCGTTGCGGTAACGTCACCGGGGCCCTCGTACCTATCCTCAAGAGCTCCACATGGGGGATGGCGCGGATCTTCTTAAGCAGCTCCTCCAGGGCTTCTTCTTCAAGAAGAAGGGGGTCTCCTCCGGAAATAAGCACGTCGCGCACCTTTTTGTTGCTCCTGACATATTCTATCCCCGCATCGAGCTTATTCAGTATTTTTTCCGTAGTCTCTTCTTTGCCGACCAGCCTTCTCCTGGTGCAGTGCCTGCAATACATCGCGCACTGCTCGGTCGCAAGCAGCAATACCCTGTCGGGATAACGATGGACCAAATGCGCGGCGGGAGAATCCCTGTCTTCGGCGCAAGGGTCGGTCATCTCATACGGGCCGATTTCAAATTCGTATTTGGTGGGAATCGCCTGGCGCCGTATGGGGCATTTTGTATCTTCGGGGTCAATCATCGTCGCCCAATAGGGGGTAATCGCCATCGCCATCCTCCCCTTGGCGTTCTTTATGCCCTCTTCTTCTTCGGGGGTGAGCGTAACTACCTGGCTGATCTGTTCGAGTTTAGTGATGCGGTTTTTCATCTGCCAGTGCCAATCCTCCCATTCAAGGGGGTTGACGTCTTTGTACAGGCTTATCTGCTGATAATCCGGCGCCCGCCTGCCTGAGCGCGCAGGGGCTGTATTTTCTACGAGCAACTTCTGGGTATCCGTTGCTGTCGCATTATTCATCTTCCAGACTCCTCCTTTTATAGGCATTTAACAATATGCCCTCAATAAGATCTTCGTAGGTCATGCCCGCCGCGTACGCCATGATCGGAAAATTGGATTCTTTGGGGTCCAGCCCCGGCAAAGGGTTTATCTCAAGGACATACGGGATATTGTCCCTGCTTAAGCGTATATCGGTGCGGGAAATATCCAGACAGCCTATCGCGCTATGCGTCTTTAACGCCGCCTCTTTGACCTTGCGCTCTGTTTCCGCATCCAGCTTGGCAGGGCAGTGAAACGTCGGGGTCAGTCCCATTTCGGCGTTGCCCTGGTATTCTTTCATGCGCCAGGAATAAAAATACTCGCCGCTCCCGGAGCAGGTGGAGAAATCTATCTCCAGGATGGGAAGCACCTGTGCTTTGCCATTCTCCAATATCCCTACCGTCAATTCCCTGCCTTCGATAAATTCTTCGACCAGTACCCCCTGCTTGTAAAAATCAATGGTCTCCCTGACCTTGTCAAAAAGCTCTCGCGGACTATGCACTACATTGGTTTTATTGATGCCCTTTGCGGAGCCTTCATAGTTTGGCTTTACGATAAGAGGAAAACGCAGGGCCGCATCGAGCTTTTCGTTGCCCTTGCTGAAGATCTGAAAGGCCGGAGTGGGAATACCTTCTGCTTTCAGTATTTTTTTGGTAAGCGCTTTATTTAACGCGACGGCTAAGGAAAGGGTATTGGAGCCGGTGTAGGGGATATTCAAATAATCGAGTATGGCGGGCACTTCCGACTCACGGTACCTGCCGGTTTTGCCTTCCGCGATATTGAATACCATATCGACTCGATTTTTTTTGAAAAAGGTAAAGAGGTTAGGCTGTTCCACGTCGATAAAATCGACGTTGTGGCCCTTGGTCTCCAGCGCCGAGGTGATGGCGTTTACGGTCTCCTGGGAATCAAATTCTGAAAAATAATCCGGGGGTTTTGAATCATCCTCTTTTTTAAGATTGCACGTCAAAGCGATTTTCATATTCGCGCTCAATTCAAATTATACCTGGTAAGGGCAGCCTGCAATATCCTGCCGATGATATCTTCATACGAAAGCCCTAGCTGATGTGCCACTACCATAAATACGTCTGCCGACGACAAGGAAGGCAGGGGGTTTATCTCAAGCACGTAGGGCTTGCCTTTTTCATCGACCCTGAAATCGACCCTGCCGAAATCGCGGCATTCGATCGCTTCGAAAGTCCGCCGGGCAAGCTCGCCGATTTCAAGCTTTAACTCCTGAGAGACCCTCGCGGGACACACATATTCCAATTTATCGTCCTTGATGTGGCCGAAGGTGTAGAACTTATCGTTAAGCTTAAGTCTTCCGTCTATCTTTATCTGGACTATCGGCAGCACTTCAGGAGGCTCGTTGCCGATAAGCGCGACGGTGAACTCTTCCCCCCGTATAAATTCTTCTATCAGCGCGGGCTGCTTATAGGTAGAGATGATATATTCGACCTGCTTCTTGAGCTCTTCGGCATTCTCCACGCGCGAGGATTCGCTTAAGCCTTTGGAGGAACCTTCAAAACGCGGCTTTACGATCAGGGGGAATTTAAGGTGGTCTGAGTCAAGCGCGGCGGAATCCTTGACTTCGATAAATCTGGGGGTGGGGATTTTTTCAGCGATAAAGATCTTTTTTGCCATAAGCTTATCCAGAGAGATCCCGAGACTCAGGGAATCCGCTCCCACAAAAGGGATACCCGCCATTTCCAGCAATAAAGGCACCTGGGATTCGCGGTTCCTGCCGGAGACGCCTTCGGATATATTGAATACGATGTCTACCTTGAGGTCCGCGATATTCTCCAGGAGGCTTGAGACATTACCGATCCTTTTTACCTTAAAGCCCCTTGATGCGATGGCTGAAGCAATAAGAGAAACGGTATCCGGATGATCAAACTCCGCGTTCGCGTCAGGAGGATCGCTATCCTTAAACTCGTAATCCGTCTTTAAATCGTATGTTAATCCGACTGTTTTCGCCATAAGCATAAAAAAAGGCTCTTTTGACCCAGAGCCTTTATATAGTACCTAGTTTTTCCAATTTAGCTGACCTACCTCCTCAAAAGTTTCTTAAGTCTTTACGTATTGTATTTATTTTTTATCACATCTGTATGTTTTGTCAAGTATTTTCTATCGACGGAACGCGGGGATTTAAAAAAAATTTTTTCATACAGACCCCTTTGGGGCCGTATTCTTAATGTTTTTATGCCAATTCAACGGCGCCCCAGGCGGCAAGCGCTTCCCCCATGACGACCACGGCCCCGGTAATCCCTTTTACGGAGCGCGCGAAATCAAGCGCCTTTTGCATATCTTCTTTCGCTTCGACGCGATTGCAGGTTGCGGTAGCTGCCGCGTCCGCGAGGGAGGCGTTTTTTGAAATGACCACCGCGCTGTCGGCGCGGCCAAAACTTAAAGAATGGCCCACTGTACCCGAAGAGGCGCATACGCCTAACGGCGTGTCTTCAGGGCGTATCTTCAGAGAGAGCCGGCGCGATAGCGGAGAAGCTCCCGCATAGATCCCTACCAGGCGGGTCTTTGAAGACTTTAAAAATATATCGCCGCCGTTCTCGATAATTACCTCTGTATACCCCTTGCGTAAAAGGTCCCTGCCCAGAAATCCAGCGATAGCGCCTGCGACCGCCGCCATGGGGCCTACCCCGGCCTTTTTGGCGGCCTCACCCATCTGCCGTATGATTGCGGGACCATCCGAATCGAGCGTTATCGGCTTCAGACTGGCGAGGAAACGGCGGTCCTTCTGGATATAGCGCTCTATCTGACCGCGGTAACGCATCAGCCTCTTCCCGACGAAATCCCGATCAACAGGCCTGTCCGTAAGTATGTAGAGATCGGTCTCCTGTATTACCACGCGCGCCTTGTAAAGATCGCGCGCGCCCTGCCATCGCCTGTAAAACCGTCTCTGGTAAACGCTGCTTTTCATTTTATTCGACGATTACGCCGCAATCCGACAGATCCTTTTCCAGCTGCTGCGCGCCCATAAACACAAATGACCGTATCCCTAAGCCGGCCGCCGCGTCGATAAGCTCCTGCCTGTCGTCGACATAGAAGGCCTCACTCGCCATTACCCCCAGGGACCGCAGCACCTCATTATAGGTCGAGGGGTCCGGCTTGATGGATCCCAGTTCACAAGAAGTAAAAACGTTACCGAACGCATCGAATACGGAAAAATTACTTTTAAGATACTCCAGATGCAGGATATTTATATTCGACAGGAGCGCCGTAGCGTACCGGTGATTCAGGCGCTTAGCCAGCGCATACACCCTGCGGTTCTCATCGGTCAGGAAAAAGATCTCATTCCATATCGGCAGGAAGGCATCGTAGTCAAGCCTTGCGCCAAGCATGTGTTTGACCTCTGCGAAAAAATCCAGGGGCGCGATCTTTCCTTCCTCAAAGAGCTGGGTGATGTTAGAGTTAAAGAAGAGGGAGTATATCTCGGGAAGGGTCTTATCGGTAAAGGGGGCGATCTTACGCGCCGCTATGGAATGGTCGAAACTGACGAGCACATTGCCTAAATCAAAAATGATTGCCTTTACCGGCGCGGCGTCCATGTATATTTTCTTAAAAAAGGGTGGGCTTTTAGTTATTCTTATCCTTCTGCTTCTTGAACAAATCCAGGAACCTGTCTTCATATTCCCGATACACATTCCATTTATCCAGTTCGTCTTTTAACTGGCGGGCCTTCGAAATGTCCGTCTTGGTTTCCGAAAAAAGCTTTTCGATTTTCTCTTTTACGGAAAGAGGCAACTTCGTAAGCTGGCTCAAAGACTTCTTGATCTTTTCTATCTCGTCTTCACTGATAGGGTTTTGCGTGGGCCCCACCTTAAGGAAATCCAGCAGTTTATTGATCTGCTCATCCATACCATGCTCCTGCTCAGCGAGGCCTGAAAAATCTATCGGGAGATCGATTATCCTGCCCAGCGTCTCCAGCACCGCGTGGGAAGCCTTGGGGTTTTCTATCTGTATGGTGTACAGGGGGATCTCACCCAAAAGGCAGAAACCCTGGAAGCCTTCTTTCTTTGCCATCCCGAGAAAAAGGCCGTTCAGGCCGCTTACCTGTCCCTCTGCAAGCAACTGTACATTGTGTTTGCTTAGCGAGTTATTCAGCTGCGGCGACGTGGCCGCGCACCATACATTGGAATGCTGGGTATGGTCTATGGGCTGCGGCATCGCGGCAAAGCTGATCACCATCTTTACCTTAAACGTCCTGGCCACGTGGATGATCCTCTTGCAATACTCGTCTGCCTTCGCCAGGTCCGGCTGCGAATCGCTTAAAAATATGATCAGATCGTTATTGCCCGCTTTATTTTTGTAATAATAGAATTTGCTGTAGGGCATCTGTGGCAGGCTGACTACCCCGGCCTCTATTTTACTGCCTGTCAGATAAAAAAAGTCCTGTGCGGCCATTTCGGCGAACTCCTGCGCTTTTAACGTATCTATCAAATAGGTCGCTGCCTTGAACGCCACCTCTCCCATACCCGGCCAGGCGACGATCAAATACGGATTTTTTAATCTCGGTTTTTTATGGATCGCAACACCTTCCATTACCCACCTCTTTCTTTATAAGAACCGAATGTATAGTTTTTTAAAAATGTTTCCAGGACAAGGGCCCCTTTGTAAAGGCTGTCGATCTTGACATATTCATCCGCGATATGCGCGCAACCCGCGCAGCCAAAGCCGGTGGCAACCGCGGGGATATGCTTATCCTGAAAAAACGTTATCGTGGTTGCGCCTTCCGAACCCTGTACCCGTCCCTGCACGTTGACCGCGCGCATTGCGGCTACCAAATCTTTTACCAGGGAATGTCCCTCTTTTATTACATACGGCTTCTGGCTTCCTTCGATCTCGATCTCGAATTTTCCGGCGCGTGAACGAACAATGCGTTCCAGCACCCGCAAGATCGCTTTCGCCGACATTCCGGGAGTAAACCTGAAATCCAATTCGCATTCACACCAGTCTGCTACTATATTCACCTTGTCCCCTCCCCTGATGGTCCCTATATTGACCGTGGGAGGCTTAAGATATTTATTTCCCGCATATTCAAAAGCATGACGTTTTAACGCCTGCAGTATCGCCAGCATTTCGTCGATCGCGTTGACGCCGAGCCAAGGGTACGCTCCGTGCGCCCTCTTGCCGCGGACCTTCACCTTCACATGAAGAAGGCCTTTCTGGGCGACGATAATCTCAAAATCATCGGAATCCAGGACCAGCGCCGCATCAGGCGTCAGGATCCCTTTGTCCAAAAGCGGGATCAAGCCGAGATCGGAGCCTGTCTCTTCGTCAGCGGTAGCCGCAAAAACCAGGGTATACTCCAGCCGTAAGCCATCTTCGATAATACTGCGCAGGGCCTCCAGCGCGCTCGCGAGATTACCTTTACAATCGGTGGCGCCTAGGCCGTACAATTTTTCCCCGCGTACCTGCGCGGCGAAAGGAGCGCGCGTCCAGCTTTTTCCGGCGGGCACTGTATCTAAATGAGGCGTGATAAGCAGGGACCTGCCCTTATTCCTTCCTGCCAGATACGCCACGACATTAGGACGGTTCTTCGCGAACTCGTACAGCCTTACCCTTAGCCCAAGTTTTTTCAAATAAGAACCGACAAAGGCCGCTATCCGCGATTCGTTCCCGGGCGGATTCTGGGAATCTATCCTGATCAGTTCCCGCGTAAGCGCAAGTAAGCGTTTCTTATTTGCCATACGTTTTCTGCCGTAAGATCAAAATTTGTAATTAACGCTGCAGGAAAAAGCTTCACTGTCGAACGCCTGGCCTTCCAGGTTAAGCCATATCTTTTCCGAGAGGGGGACGTCTAAACCGGCGATCAACCCCACGCTCTTACCGAAGTCAGACATCGTCCTTTTTCTGTCCGAGTCCTGCCTGTGTATATAATCAACCCTTGACCAGCGCGTGCCCGCGTATGGCGTCACTTTGCCCATATCGCAAGATACCAAAAGCGAGGTTTGCCAATCGTCAAGAATTGCCTTGTGTTTGATGCCCGCCACTTCCGAACCCGAGGGATGCACGCTTATATGCTGGAAGCCGAACACCGCCTTTATCTTTCCTTTGTCGACCAATTTCAGCCTGAAGCCGTAGCCGCCGGCAAAGTTGATCTTATAATTTACATCATCCCCGGCGCAGGGGCGTTGTTTAATGTTGCCCGCGCCTCCTTTTAGATCCACGGAAAGCCAGTCAAATAAACCGTAAGAAAGAAGGACAAAATACTGCGCGCTCCTGATCTTTCCTGAATCGTGCTCGAGCTTCCTGTCCAGGACAGAGTGGACCTGGGCGCCGGCGAAGAACCCTTTTTTCGCTGGCATCTTTGTCCCATAGCAGGGCGCGGCCTGCGCATATAAAAATAAACACATCGAAAGAAAACAGGCAATTGTCAAAGTACGCATACGATCCTCCTTTTCTTTCTTAAAAAGCATGCCGCGCACTTCGGTTTAGTCTTCAAACAAAAATCTTTTCCCAACTTTACCAGGAGCGCGTGGTATTCATTGAATAATTGTACATTGGGTTTAAGGTTTTTCATAAATAAATTTTGTATTTTTTCATAATCGGCATCCGCATCGATGATACCTCGCCTCACCAGTATCCTTTTTGTATAGGCGTCCACTACGAACACCGGCTTGCCTAGGCCGTAGAGCAGTATCGAATCTGCGGTTTCCTTGCCGATGCCGTTGACGCAAAGCAATTCTTTCCTGAGAAGCGCGGTATCCCGGCCGCGCATCAATGCGGGATTACCCTGGTAACGGCTGAAAAGATATTCCAGGAAGCATTTCAAACGCCTGGTTTTAATATTGTAATATCCTGCCGGCTTAATAAGAGAGGCCAGTTTCTTCTCCGGCATGCGAAGAAGTCTTTGCGGGCGAAGAAGGCGCTTTTCTCTGAGGTTATTAATCGCCTTTTCGACATTACGCCAGCTCGTATTCTGCGTGAGGATCGCCCCGACCATTACCTCAAAAGGCGTCCGGGCAGGCCACCAGTGCTGCGGGCCGAAATGCCCGTAAAGTTTCTTAAACAGGGTATCAAGCGCCCGCGCCATCTCTACGGCCTTTATTCTTTTAAGCTCAAGGGGTTATAATCGTAATATGCGAATATCGTGTATACCGTGCCGGACACGCAACCCGTTGCCTTGCCCTTGGGGGTCACCCACCCATGTCCGGTGTCCACGGAATCAGCGGAAGCGTAGGGAAGGCAGCCTTCGCCTTGTCCGGATGGCGAAGGGCTGGAAATGATCATGTTGCACAACTGAGCTAAATAGTCATCGGCCTTGGACTCATACGAGGAGGCTTTTGCGTCCATGTCCTTGCGGTGATAGAAATCAGCCATTATTTTAAATGCGAGAATCATCTGGGCGGTCCATTCGCTGGATACTACCCCGCCCCTGGCCAGGTGGCGTTGCGCGGCGAAATCGAACCCTTTGACCTTGACCGGAGTTCCTTCCGGTCTGAGGAATGTAACCTCTACCGCGCAATTCTCTTCCGCAAATTCAACGACCTTGTCCGGGCTCATACCCAGCTCTTCCAGCTTGCCCGGGCCTAACGCGGAGATAGACCAAGCGTAGGTATCGGTAGCGATAGTGGAGTCTCCTTTGCCGCGCATAATAGGTATGCCGGGCCTGTCATAGGTATGCTTAACTAACCAGCGTAACACCTTTTCTTTCGCTTCAAGGTACTTCTTCTGTCCCGTAAGGCTGTAGAGCATGTCAAAAAAAGCGTAGCCATCCAGGTTATGCTCGGTGGAATACCAGGCGACATTAGGGCCTCCCCTGATACCCCCCTCTTCATCCTGCAGCCCTATGATCGCCTGGGCGATCTCCTCGGCTAAAGGCAGATACCGGCCATCGCTGCTTTTATCAGTATAATGGAGCATGGCTATACCCAGCCAGATATTCGGACCCGCATGTGCTATGTATTCGGCGGGGCTGCCGTCATCTACATAATAGGCGTTTAAAAACAAGCCCTCTCTTCTTTTGGCTTTTTTTGCGAAGAAATCGAGGATCTTCCTCGCGCGCTCAAAATCCAGGAATTTCGTAAATGCCTGCGCCGCAAGAGACTCATCGTAAATAAATCCCCAGTTGGAGACATCCGAATCCCCTTCAAAGCTCATTACCAGGCCGCTGCGGGGGTTCTGGTGCACGGTAAGCCACTGGTACATTTTGTCAAAATTCGCTTTTTCTATGACCGCTCTTTTCTGATGCAACTGCAGCAGCTCTTCGGTCACGGCGCCCTCTTTATGCTGTAACGCGATTAATTGCTCCTGCAGAGGGGCTTTTTCCCGGCCAAGCTTTTCCATCTGAGCCTTCATCTCGCCGATCTTCCTGGCATTCTTTAGCTCCTGAAGCCATGCGCCTTCCTCCAGCTTCTTCTTTTCTTCGTCGAGAGCCTGGATACGCACCTGCAAAGCCTGGATCTTAAGCTGCAGGTCGTCTTTATCGCGGCTTATCTGGCGTATCTTTTTCTGGGCGAGGCGGGAGTCCTGCAGGATTGTAACGAGTTGACCGACGAGGGCCTTATTCCCTTCGGTCAGCTTTATGTTCAGGTAGCTGTTGGCTGCGAGGCCCAGCCCCAAAAGGATCATGGTTGCCCCCATTACCGGCACAAACAATTTCTTCAGCCACACATAACGCATAAGCCGGCTGTTACTGTCGGCGAGGATCTTTTCATACGCAAGGCCGATAAGAAGCTTATCCTGCTGGCCTGCGATCTCCCTGACCCAGACGACCGCTGCCTGCGCGCTTACCGCGGCGTTGCCCAGCGGGACCTCTACCTCAAGGAAACATTTTGCCTGCAAGGCCTTTACTCTGGCCGCCAAATCCTCAGGCAGGTTATTCACCCTCAAACATATCCCACCCTTACCTATATTATTAGTAAAGCCCTGTATCCAGTCGGAGAAAAACCGGCTCCCGTCCAGGCTCAAAAGCCTAAACTGCACAGGAAACACGGAATTAAGGCGCAGATAACGCCTTTTTTCTTCAGGGGGGATCGCTTTGCTTGTGCTCATTTTACTTTTTCCAATACCAGCCTCTGCTTGATCTTCCTGGCAAGGCTTTCATAGTCTTTCTTGAACTGAGGGTATTCTTCCTGGGAAATCACGCTCTTCTTTAGTTCCAGCCTTTGCCTAAAGCGGACCTTTCTGCCCTTATATTCGTAGGTAACATGAAATTTCATCCAGGGGTTATCTTCGCTGGTCTCTTCGGGCAGGTATTTGACGATAAGCGAGGAAGGAAGCTCTATCTCGTATAGCGACTCTCTGGTATCCAGGATGCCGAAATCTATCGGGTAGGTGCGGGTATTTTTTGCCACACAAGAAGCGTCTAATCCTGCCAGCTGAGAAGCGATCCGGAGTTTGCCCGCTGGCTCAAGGTATTCGTCGCCGCTGAACGCGTAGGACAAGGTTACCGGCGTATTCGGGTCTTCGAGATTCTTGACTGTATAGCGCTCAAGGCGCGCGCCTATGGATACGCCCTGTATCTTTTCTTCCAAATACTGTCTGATAAGCTCCGGAGGAGTATATAATAACCAGCGCCTTTGCGCCTGGTCATAAGCGCCCTGGATTAAAATGGTCTTTTCGGCGAGCATGCTTTCGTCGTTACGCAGCGTGACCTTAAGGTCCTGGGTAACGCGGTTATGTGAAGCACCGAACAACGGGGTCGGCCAAATCACATACCCGTCTTCTTTGCATATGAGCACCTGTCTTCCCTGGTCCCCCTCGGGCAAGTCCCCGAAGGCGCACGTCTCTGCGGTAGGGTCGAGAAAAACAATCTCCTCGCCCAGGGACACCGCGGCGATGCAGTGGTCAAAGAAAAGCGAAGGAAAGTCCTGAATAAGATTGTAGCTGTCTTTTGTGGGGATGAGCACGGGCCAGGCGGAAAATCCCGCTTCCTTGAGCATGGTGGTCAGGAGGATCGCCTGGTCCTTGCAGTCCCCGTACTTATTCCTGAATATATCTTCGGCTTTATGGGGCTCGTAGCCGGCCTGCCCGTATTCAACCGCCACATAGCGGATCTTTTGGGCGCAGAAATTATAGAGCGCCCTGACTTTTGCTTCCGGAGTGACCTTGTTTTTGATGAGGCTTTGGACCTTTTCTTTTATCGAAGCGTCTGCCTTGATTTTATCTTTCGCAAGAGACCACCACCACTCATAAATATCCTGCCAGTTTTTAAATGTTGATAGCAATATGGTTGGATTTATCAAGACTCCGGGAGGCATATTGGATTCGGGGATTATCTGCGGAATATCCTTAAAGTGCCACCGGTAGAGCACGTATTCGCCTTCTTGCGATATTTGCGCGGCGAGCGGCGCGCCGAAACTGTTATACCGCTGGTTTATGGCCCTCAGATGCATGATTTTATTCTTAGGCGCCCGGATGACAAAGTTCGCGTCTATGACCGGCTCATCTGCCTGGACAGGATAGCTCATAATAAAGTCTTTCTTATTAATAAGCTGGCTGCGGGAAACCTTAAGGCTGTACTCAATACTGGCGCCTTCTGTGATCTCGGGGAATGAGATAATGAACATCCGCGCGTTACTGTATAACGGGAAATTCAGGTACTTGGAAACGTCCCTTATGTGGCGACTGCCTACCTGAGCTACCGTACCGTCTGGTTTTATGGTGCGGGCGAATTCCAGCTCCACTTTTTCATAGGTAGAATCATACTCTATGTGGGACTCCGAAAAATCTTCCTTGCCGCGCTCATTGAGGATCTTGACCACGTAATGCAGATACGAAACCAGCGTGTTGTCAGGGCTGATCTCGATCCTTTCGTCACAGCGCAAGATCAAGGCCCCGGCCTGCGGGTACTCCTTCTGCGGCGGCGCGTTAGCAAGGAGTGTATCTACCTCGGGGCTTAAGTCCTTTATAAGAATGCCTCGCACCTGCTTTTCGATGGCGTTGATCCGCCCCCGGGCAAAGCCCTCAAAGGGAACGGTCTTCACCTCTTTATAGAGCTCCAGGGCCTTGTCAAAAAGGTTCAATTTCTCGCAGGTGAGACCGTAATAATACCGGTATTCGTCCTGCGACGGCTGTTCCTGGTTAAAGATTTCCAGCGCGTCGGTAAAATCGCCCAGCCTGTAATATGCGAGGGCGAGGAATTGCCTGCTTTGCGCGTCATTGACTTTTTTAAACTCCAGGGCGGCTTCCCTGAACGCGCCGTGGTCATAGTAGAGCCTGCCCAGGCCGAAGCGCAATACCTTATCATCAGGGTCCTTTTCGATCAGGCCTTTATAAATCTCCGCGGCACGCTGATAATAGGAATCTGACAGGTGGGAATAATTTTTTGCCTGCGTGAGTTTGTTTTCCTGGACGCAGCCGCCTGCCATCGCAGACAGCACGCAACAGAGCCCTGCCATCAATAGATATTTTTTCATCAGCCACTCCTTAAAGATCTTACGTATAAATATTTTATATCTTATTCTTAAAAAACATAGCGCTTTTATTGCCCGCCGCCTTTTAAAAGAAGCTTGTATTGTTGCATCAAGGCCATGGTGACGCTTCCGGCTTTGCCCCGGTTAATCGGCGATTTTGCCAGGGACACCAGAGGCATGATCCCCACCAAAGAATTAGTAAGGAATGCCTCATCGGCCTTTCTTACATCCCGGGGCGCGATGGCGCCCTGCTTGACTAAGAAGCCGCACTTCCCGGCAAGATCGCATACCGCCTGGCGGGTGATCCCGTTAAGGCAACCGCTCTCTAAAGCCGGGGTCAGTATTTTTTTGCTCTTGACCAGGAATATATTGGTACGGGAACCTTCGGCTACCAAGCCCCGGCTGTTAAGCATAATCGCTTCGTCGAAACCATCCCTTTGCGCCTGGCCATATGCAATCCTGTACAAAAGACGGTTTATGGATTTAATTCCCGGGAGGACTGAAGACTCGTTCTGTCTCACCCCGGCTATGCAGGCGCGAAAACCCCTTCGGTATGCTGAAACGGTATAAGGCGTGTATTTTTTGACAAGCACGACGGTATCCACCCCGCGTTCGGCCTCGTAAATACTCAGCCTCACGTACGCATCGCGAAAACCGCTTAATTTGACGGCCTGTGCGATCATCCGGGTTAGCTCCTGCGGGCGAAACGGCTGCGCTATGCCCATACGCCGGCAGGCGCTCCCGATCCTTAGAAGGTGATTCTTCAGGTACACTACCCTCTGGCGGTAACTGCGCATGGTTTCAAATACGCCGCAGCCGTAGAAGGCTCCAGGCCCGCACGCAGAGATCACGGCTTCTTTTTTCCGGATACACCGGCCGTTCAAAAAGATAATTTCTTTCATTTCACGTTGATCGCCTGTAGTATCGCTTTTGCCTTAACCAGGGTCTCCCGGTATTCTGCTTCCGGTTCTGAATCGGCGACGATGCCTGCGCCGACGCCAAAATAAAGGCTGTTTTGCTTCTTGAGGAAGGTGCGGATCAGGATATTGAAATCCATATCGCCGGTGAAGCTCAGATATCCAAGGCTTCCCGTATAGATAGCGCGCCTGCAAGGCTCAAGCTCCTCGATAATTTCCATTGCCCTGATCTTAGGGCAGCCGGTGATCGAGCCTCCAGGGAAACACGCCCGCAGCAGGTCAAACCTGTCTTTATCCCTGTGCAAGATCCCCTCCACCGTGGCGGTGGTCTGGTATACCGTACTATAGGACTCGAGCTCTCTTAAGGCGGTGACCTTTATCGATCCGTAATCGCAGACCCTCCCCAGATCGTTTCTCTCCAGATCTACGATCATCAGCAACTCTGCTTTGTCTTTGGCGCTGCCAAGAAGCGCTTTTTTAAATCGCCGGTCGCTACGCGCATGGCTTGAGCGGGGCCTTGTGCCTTTCATCGGCCTGGTAACTACCCGCCTGCCGTCGACTTTCAGGAACCTCTCGGGAGAGGAACTTGCTATCTGAAAATCTCCGCCATCAAGATAACAACTGAAATAAGAGGGGCTGATGCGGCGCAACCGGCCATAAATCTCTTTTGGGTCCAGCGCGCTTGCGCAGGAAAATCTCTGCGAAAGGTTTACCTGGTATATATCGCCCTTTTTTATATACGCCTTGGCTTTTTTTACGGCCGAAAGGTATCCTGTTTTGTTGAAATTCGACTCTATCTCGACCGGCCGCGGGCCGGCAGCGCCTTCATTCTTCCCTGCTGCCGCGCGGCTGTTACGCGAAAGCAACGCGTGGATCTTTTTGAGGTTTGATCTGCAAAGGAGCGTTGCCCAGTGGGAGCTTTTTTCTGGAAAGCCCACTGCGCAGACGTGAAGGTTGTGCTTGAGATGGTCTATGATTATGGCCGTATTATAAAAAGCGAACCGGCACTCGGGTATCTCTATCGCTTCTTTTTGCCTTCTGGTTATCTTTTTCTCCATTGATTCCCCAAGGTCATACGAAAGATACCCCACCGCGCCCCCCAGAAAAGGAATGCGGCACTTAGGGATACAGACGCGGTAGGAGTCCAGCGTGTTTCTTAAGCCGTCGAAGGCTGTCTTTGCGCCGGCACTGATCGTAAGGACCGGGTCTATGCCCAGGAAAGAAAACCTTCCCGATTCCCCGGAGGCAAGGCTGGAATCAAGGAAGAAGCACCCCCTGCCTCCCTGCAGCCTTTGGAAGATCTCGAACGGATCCAGGGTCAACTTATATGATTTCAAGGTGTAATATGCCATCTATCCTGAATGTACGCTCCTCGTGCTTCAAGCAGCAATAACCGACCAGGTACGCTTTGTTATTGTCGAGTTTTATTACTTTGGGCGCCACTTCGCGTTCGGAAACCTGAGCGCCGGAACTGGAAAAATACTGGATCCTGATCTTTACCCCCAGGTCGATGGCCTCCTGTATCTGGGCGATCTTCTGGCTGGTAATATCCTGTAAAAATGGAGAGTCCAGGCCGAATAAAACGACCAGCCCTTTATAATCGATTATGCGCTTCAGTCTCATTATGTCCCCTAATTTCCTGAACACGTCCAGGCTCATTTCTACGTCGGCAAATGCGCGGTGGCGCTGCTCACAGGCGGCCCCGAGTTTCTGCGCGACGGACCAGAGCGCGTAACGCGGGAGACCGGGCAAAAGTTTTCTTGCCATGCTGAGGATATCCACCACCACCAGGCCGGCCGGCGGACTGACATTGGCAAGCTTTAATTCGTTCTCCAGGAATTCCATGTCGAAGGGAGCGTTGTAAGAACAAAGGCAGCTGCCTTTGATGAAATTCAGAAAATCGGGCAGCACTGCTTCTATGGCGGGGGCGCTTTCGAGCATTTCCCGGGTTATGTGGTTCACCCGGAATGCGCCCTCAGAGACCTGCCGGTTCGGATTCACGAGGGTCTGGAAGGTGGAGACTGTTTCCTTGCCCCTAAACCGTATTGCCGCGATTTCCACTATCCTGTCGCCTGATCCCGGCTCCAGGCCGGTCGTTTCCGTATCAAAAATGGTAAATTCTACCTCGTCCAATGCTTTATTCATCTCATCGCGCATTTTCTTTTAATCCGCAGGCCCCCGCGTTACGATATAGCTCGGTATTAATCTAGAGGGGTGATAAGACTGCTTTACCTTCTTCAGGTTTGTCAGCCCGGAATCGTCCATAATATTGATATACCTATACTCGGACAGCTCTTCGCAGAACCGCCGGAAGATAAACTGGCTCAAACCCTGCGCCTTAAGATCGGTTATTTCGTACGAAATGCAAAAGGTGTCTTTATTAAGGGGGAAGCCGAGGCTGAAGCCGCATACCCGGCCCTCTGTTTTTACCAGGGCCCCGCGGTAACAGAAGTCCTTATAATTATCGAACACCCGCTTCAGGCAAACCAGCCCGTCCTTAAGCATGCCGCGGTATAGGGAGTCAGGGTTCGCCTCAAAGCGCCCCCGCATCCATGCAGCATACAGATCTAGACACGCGTCCCTGTAGCGCAAAGAAAACGGCAGATATTCAAACGCGTAATGTTTCATAAAATGATTGGAGGCGGCGCGCTTGGACTTGAACTTGTTGCCTTTAAGGCAAGCCAGCTCCTGCCTTTCGCAGAGATAATCGGGAAATTTCTCTACGCAGCGGTAACCTGCCTGCGTATAAAACTGGCGGTCCTGCTCCTCGACATTTTCAATACGAGAAATGTCTTTGTGTTTGTTGATTTGATCCATGACCGCGAACGCTTTACTGACGCAGGCCGGGTCAATTGTTTTTGCCAGCGGCGCGAGATTAAGAAAACACCCCAGCCGATCCCGGAAAAACACGCAGAGGCTCTCCCCCATTACTGTCCAGTTTATTTCATAGAGCGCTTTCCAGGGATAAATGCTCTCAAAGGCGTAGACCGAAAGCTCATGCGGCTTTAAGCTTAAGAATGCTCGAAAGGTTTTTATGTCTCTTACGGTCAGAGGTCTTAAGCGCATCGTTAAAGCCTTAACTCAAAGATATCCAGCGCGTCTTCGTATGATTGGATTACCTGCGGGTTGCGTTTTAAGGTATACAGGATATCAGGGTCTTTGAAATACCCGTTTAAGTACTGGACGTAACCGTTGTACTCGCCGATGCGCCCCTTTTCTTTTATAAAAGGGCACTTTACGTCAACGGACAGATACACCCTGCCTTGCCGGCGATTCAGGAGAAAGGGATAAAGGCCGCATTCAAAAGGCCGGATAGCATAAATCTTGCATTTATTGCCGCGCGTGTCGAAGAACTGGCAGAGGAAGCCGTCGCCTTGCGGGTTTGCCAGAAGCAGCAGGCTCCTGCGTAAAGGCGCGACCCTGGACTTCTCTTCTTCAAGAAGCCTCGGCGCCCAGGCGCCGGCCTGTTCGGCGAACCTGCAACAACCCTGGCATTTAAAACAATACTCCTTCGCGATAAACTGTCTTAATTCCTGCATATTATTTCACGACGCTGCCTGCCTTCATTTCCCTTGAGGTAGTAATTATCGCGACCCCTTCTTCATCCTGCGCGGCCAACAGCATCCCCTGGCTTTCAACGCCCCGAAGCAGCGCCGGTTCCAGATTATCCACCACGACGACCTGACGGCCAAGCAGGTCCTCTTTACTGTAGAAATGCTTGATGCCCGCGACGATCTGCTTGGTCACATCGCCCAGCTCGATCTGTATCACGTAAAGCTTATCGGCGTTTGGATGGTCGCTTACCTCTTTGATACGGGCTACCCTTAATTCAAGTTTCCTGAACTCATCTAACGTAACCATGGTGCCTCCTAAAAAATGATTGATAAATTTATTCTTTTGTTGCGGGTCTGGCGGGCATATGAGGGTTAATCAAGCCTGCGGAAATAATCAACTTCATGGCCTCTTGTATGCTTATGTCGAGCTGGATCACCTCTTTATGGGGAACGAGCGCGATAAACCCGGAAACCGGGTTCGGGGCCAGGGGGATAAAGACGTTCAGCAATTCCTGCCTTGTTTTCTCCCGGGCCTCATGAAAGCTTTCATTGGTGATGAACCCGATTGACCATGTCCCTTTGCAGGGGTATTCTACGAGTACCGCTTTCTTGAATGCCAGCCGGTCTCCGGAAAAAAGGAACTCGAACGCCTGTTTTATTAAGGGGTAGATATAGCGCAACAGAGGGAACCGCGTGACCGTGCGGCCGAGAAAGTTATGGAACCTTTTACCCAGCACGTGGCTGCTGATGAACCCTACAAAAATAATCCCGACCAAAAACAGGATGAGCCCTATACCGGGGACATAAAACCCGAATGTCCTTTGAAAATAGGAATCGATGAAGTTTCCCAGTATCCCGTCGACGAACCGGAAAAGTACATAGAAGATATACACGCTTAAAAAAAGCGGTACGATAATTAAAAGTCCGGCGATAAAATAGCGGTCAACGCGTTTTAGCATGGGCGATGAGTCTTTTTAAAGGATGTGTCCTTTATTTCAGGCGTTAAAGCCTCGCCGCTACATCGAGCAGCGTTTTGACTAAAAATACCCTTAGAAACATGATCGCCAGAAACGCCAGTATCGGCGAAATATCGATGCCGAATTTGAGGCTAAAAGGCAATAGTTTTCTTATGGGATACAGTATGGGTTCGGTTGTCTTATTTAAAAACTGCACGATCGGGTTAAAAGGGTCGGGATTCACCCAGCTGATGAGCGCCCGAATAAGTATGAGCCAGTACAGGATAGTCAGGGCTATATCAAGCACCCGGGCACACGCTATTAAAAAATTCGATACCGCAAACATTACTCCTTTGCTCCTTAGCTACTTCGCCTGCGCATCATTATATACCCGCTCCACGTACTCCACAAACGCGATATAGGCGTCCGCGTATTCTCTCTCGGCCTCCAGGCCTTTTGAAAGTTCCTTCTTTTTCTCGAGGGCGTTCGCGAGGCGCTGCCTGATACCGTCGGCTATGCTTAAGGACACCAGCTTCTCAAGCGTTTCGGACGAACCTATTTCCAGCGCAAGGTCGGCTTCCAAAAGCGCTACGTTAGGTATGGCTGCGGCAGGCTTTATTCCCGTAAAAGGATTGCCCCGGCCTTCATGGTGCAGACGGACCAGCGTCTCAAAAAAAGCCCTGTCTGCCGCGGCATTTTCCTGCGGGCCTTTGCTCCTGGCGGCCATCGCTTTATTGAACGCCTCGCAGACCTCTATTTCTTTTTCTCTTTTCACCCATTTAAGGACCGGCGTCACATCCGCCTTCTCTAAGGCTGTTTTCCCGTCTTTGACTATGGGCCCTTCCATGGTATCCAGATACGCGCCTGCTATAGAAGGAAGCATAAAACAAAAAGCTAAGAGTAACGTTACCAGCACCGCAACACCGTCACGCCTTCCTTGCATATGCTACCTCCTTAGTTTGGAATTGATATATTCCGTCAGTGCCACTGCGTTGTTGATCTCCTTGTCCTTGGCGCCATACAGCAGCGTCACGTCTTCTTTTTCCGCTATCAACATAAGTTGGCCAAGCAGGTCAACTTTAGCGTCCAGCTCCTTAAAATACTTCTTCATGAAATCGATGGCCTTGTGAGGGTCGTGCGCAAACCTCCTCCTCAATTCTTCGCTTGGGGCGATCTCCTTAAGCCACAGGTCGACTTTCGCCCTGGTTTTAGTCATTCCCCTGGGCCACAACCTGTCTACAAGCACCCTGCAACCATCATCTTTCGACGCTTTCTCGTATACCCTTTTTATCCTGATCATTGCCATTATTATAATACTTTTCCGTAAATATACACAGGAATATCTTTACGCAGCAGGTATCTGAAATAACTCCTGCGGGAGCGGTAAAGCAGCCTGAAGCCCTGCTTTTCAAAGAAGAGGGCGGCGCCGTCGGACATAGTACACAAACGCACCCCCCGGACCCCGGCAGCGACAAGGTATTGTACATACGCAGTAATAAGCCTTACGCCGATACCTCTCCCTCGCCAGCCCTGCGCGAGGTTGATATGCAAGGTTGCCGGGTATGCCTTGAAAAAATCCGGGTCATTGAATTCTCCCCTAAAGGCGCTGGCCAGCACATGCATAATAAAAATCATGTTCTTCTTTTTCAGTAACGCGCCCGCGCGCAACGCCTTATACAACAGGCGCAACAGGATCTTCTCCCGGAATATCCTGCCTAACACCCTGCTGTCCTTTGCCCCTATCAAATAACCCGTAACGGTGCCCGCGGTTTCGGCAACAAAACAGGATCCCGGTTCAAAATCAGTAAAATACATCGTCAAGGCATCGGCAAGAATATCATCCCCGTCAAAGAAGGCCTGGCCGGGCTCCCCCATTAACGCCGTATCGCAACATATTCTTCTGACCGCATCCCTGTCTTTGCGGTCGAATTTCCTGATCTCCGTAGCGCTGCTAGTTCCCACTGGTTTTTTTCTTTTCGAGACGCATCGCAAAAAACAACGTAACCCCGTAACACAACAACGCGCACGCCGCTCCTAAAATAACGCTCCCTAGAAACAGGGGGTAGTAGAGCTCGCGTATTGTCTGGAGGCTTAAATGGCTGAAAAACGACCAGCGTAAAGGCGGGTAACCCCTGCGTAACACGGATCTCCCTATTTCGTAGCCCGCCCAGGTGATAAAAGGCACGGTGGGCGGCAAAGAGATATTCGTCCCCAACAGCATGGCTATTTTATTGGCCTTCGGGATGAGTACGGCGCACACAATCACCAGCAGCGTATGGAAACCGTACAGCGGCATCACGGCGATAAAAACGCCTATGGCGACCCCTAATGCGATCTCGGGAGGCGTAGTATTGAGCTTGATCAGGGCGGCGACCGATTCTTTGATTCTTTTATAGCCACGCACCTATTTCTTCCCCGGCAAGCTATAGCTCTTCATCTGCAGCGTATAGTTAAACCCGTCTTTGCCCCTTATTTTAAGTGGTATCCGAAGAGGGTCCTTGCTTATCCAGATTTCAAATTTAGCGGGCACGCTCGTAAAGTGATAAGCAGAAAATTTTTTGCCCATTATCTTTATTTCGTCTATCGACGCAAGCGTTACCTTGAATGCGGCAGGAACCCTGACATCGAGCTGCCATCCGACATAAAGGTCCTGGACGGCGCGCACGTAGAAAGGAAGCAGTATGGCGTTTTGGATAGCCCCGCCCTTTTTAAGCGTCTTCTCGCTTATCTTTTTTTTGCCTTTATATTTTTTTATAGTGACGCTGAAATCCTCCTGGCCGTACTCTTCGACAATGTTCTCTCTCCCGAACCAGGCAATATCGCGCTCCACCCTTATCGGCAAAAGCGTTCCGGGATCACTGTAAATCCTTTCCGTGTCGTCGAAACCGAACACCCTGGTCCTGAAAGTCACCAGCTTCGCCTTCCTGCCCCCGAGATCAACGACTCCCAGGTCATTGTACTCTGCCACACCCGCGGGGCTTATGGAATAGGTGATCTTTTCCCCGGTGAAATCATATGCGCCCAAAACTTCCCGCGCCACCAGGGAATAACCCGACACGATAAGGAAACAGGAAAGAAATACGGCTATTTTCTTATACATAATCAGCTGTCTATTTTTGGACCTCGATAATCCGCCAGGCAGTATCGTCAAAAGGCAGCACAGGGCTTACTGCTTTCGCGCTTGCCAGTATATACCGGGGATCGCCCAATACTGCAAGAGGCACGCGTATAATCATGGCGTTCTTTTGATACTTTAATTTCACGCCCCTGATAAAAAGGGGCTGTTTTTTGTCTTTTACGCGAAAGCCCCCTATTCCTATATGGAGGTTGATCTTGGGCATTTCGCTGAAGTCTTTTGAATTGCTATAACCGAGGAGAAAGATAGATATCCCCAGGTCCTTGGCAATTCTTCTTTTAAGGGTCAACTTAATAAAAAGGGCTTCTTCCTTAAGCGCATACGCCAAAGTCGAAAGAGAAGCCTTTGGTTCCTCTTCTTCCTGGTTTTCTTCCGGGACGCCCACCTCAAACCAGCCCATTGCATCCGTTTTTGAATCCTGCAGCTTTATTACGGGAAAATCGCCAAAAAGCTCATTTTTGCGCGCGAAACTGAATAAGTACGGCGGGTTATATTCGATCTGGCTCTTGTAAAATGACACGGTGTCGTATTTTTTCTTTGCCTCTTCTCCGGTCAGCTCCAGCTTCTGCCAGAAAACTCCGCAATTCTTCAGCTTTTCAGGCGGCTGGAGCGCTAATTCCGGATGATGCCCCCTGGGCTTGGGCCAACCGGCGATATGCACAAGGTAAGGATGCACCGCCAGCCGCGTGAGTTTTCCTTCCAGGTTCCAGAGCGCGACCTGTAAAAAAAGATACAGGGAGCGGTGGTCCCGGTTGGTATCAAGGGGGTGCGATACAAAGATCTTTGTCGGCCTAAAGTCAGAAAGAACCTTTTCTAGATCCTTTAAAACGCTTTCCCCCACGTAGGGAGCGCCCGGAGACATTGCTTCAGGATACGCTACCTTATTTACTCTCGTCAAAAGGCTTTTGTAGGGCTTGGGGGTCTTCCAATATTTAGTCAAAATCTCCATAGTGCCGAAATCGGGATAGCCAAGCAATACCACATTGTCATGGCTGAGGCCCAAAGACGCCATGGCCAGAAGAGATTCTTTTCTTCTTACCTCTCCAAGGCGCAGAAACTCCGCCTTTTTAAACACCACGCGCTTCTCATAGACAATGAACGCGAATTCATTATTATCGCCGTTGGTAAATAACACTACTTTGACTTTTGAGCCTGCGGCAAGCGCCCTCTGTATCACGCCGCAAGCGCCGATGGTTTCGTCGTCCGGATGAGGGGCTAATACCAGGACCCTGTCTTCCCGGGTAAATGAGGGGATCTCGCTGCCGCTTCCCTGCGCCCTGCACGCCCCGGCCATAATGCTCAAAAATAACGCAAACAGCCAGAAGCTTTTATTTCTGCGCGCGGGCTTTTTATGCATATGTTTGTTGTGTGTATGCGAAGGGGTTCCTGTATAAAGGCATTTGGCTGCCGGAGGGCTCAGTGATTCTCAACTCTGTTAGGAGAAAGAAATCTACGGGGTCGACGGGATTTGAACCCGCGATCTTCGCCGTGACAGGGCGACGTGTTGAACCGGGCTACACTACGACCCCATGATCCAGAAGAAAGATTGTAACGTAAAATCCGCTGTCTTACAATAACTTTTTAAAGGCGCTTATTTTTTGCCGGCGGAGATGACAATCGCGGCGGTCTCCATGTCCCCGGGAAACAGGTCAAGGGGGACTTTTTCCCTGCCCAACGCCAGAAAGACCGTATGCCGCGCACATATGGAATTGTCGCCCTTGCAGAATTTATTCTTCATGAATTCCGTGGTTTTAGGCATCCTTGCCATCTTATCATTAAAGAAAATACAGGTCGCCAATAACGTACAGTCAGCCATTGCTGCTTCGCTCCTTTTTTGGGCGCCCTGTCGGCCCCATGACAAATACATGGGCGGTAGAGGATTCGGACCCCTGACCTTCTCTGTGTAAGAGAGACGTTCTAACCAGCTGAACTAACCGCCCGGCCATTTCAGGAAACCGCCAGCTTTCCTATCAGCCCCATGACAAACGCCATCACAAAGAGCGCGACGGTTTCGATGATACCCAGCACGACGATGTAATTGCCGAACCCTTTCCCTGTTTCTCCCATCGCGTCCGCTGCCGCAGCGCCCGCCTTACCCTGCATATAGGCGGAAACGCCCATGGCGATGCCGCAGAATATGCCGACAGACCACAAATAGCCGCCCCGCAGCGCCGACTCGACCATTTTGTTCATCACGATCATGCCGTAAATCGTCTGGGTCAAAGGCGCCCCGACAAAAGCCACAAGCATAAACGAAGCAGGCTTGTTCTGTGCAAAGGACTTTTTCCAGGCCCCTATCGCGGCCATCCCCGCGGCTCCCGCTCCCAAACCGGAACCCACAGCCGAAAAAGCCAGTACCGAAGCTAATCCGAGATCTTTAAATTGAACCAGCGCGCCTGTATCCATGGCATTCTCCTTATAATTAGCTGTCCACATCTTCGCGTAACGGCGTATACGCGAATCCACTCCATTTTATATCAAGGTGGGTGCAAAATTCAAGCACATTTAACCTGACACCGTGCACGAGGATCGCCAGCGGCCCCAGTATTATATTGAGCGCGTGCCCCAGCAAAAGGATCAATGACGTGGCCAGGCCGGTCAGGATGCTATTATACCCTATCCCCATGGCCATTGCATTAAAAGAATCCGCGACCGCCACTGTCGCAAGGCCTACCGCAAAAAGCCTTATATAAGAGACAATATCGGTAAAATTATTGACCAGGTTAAGAAGCAAATTGCCTAACCCGCCGCCTATTCCTTTCAATATGTTTTTGTTCGGGTTGGTAAAGAGCACGACCAGGCACATCCCGGCGAGAAAAAGCCATTTGCACCATAACGGGAATACGGCTCCCAGGATCAATGTTCTGGCGAGAAAAAAAGCGCCCCAGAGGATCGAAATCCAGCCCAGATCTACCAGCGCGGTAAGCGAAGGGGCTTTCAGGATCAACCTCCAGCAGTGGGCTATGCTTAAATGAAGCGCTCCCAGGAAAAAACACAGTTCCTGCACGTTCCTGTCGTTCCTGAGCGCGGGGACAAGCGGCTTTACCGCGGCAGGAAGCCAGAGCTGGCCAAAGATGGTCGCGGTCAACAAACCCCAGAGGATCGCGCACGCGCTCAAAATATAAAACAGGATGAACAGCGAATTACTGTTACGCCTCTTGCCCCACTTTTTCTGCGCCCAGAGCGTCGCGCAAAAATAGACCGCCCCGTACCCGGCGTCCCCGATGAGCATACCGAAAAAAACCGAGAAGAACACAAGGAACCACAGGCTTATGTCAAGCTCGCGATATCCTGGGATCACTTCAATCATCTTAAAAACCGGGCTGATAACGGAAATCCAGCGGGGGTTGCGGACCAGCGTCGGCACCCTGTCCGCTTCCGAAGGATCAACGATGCGTATGCCCCACTTTTGCGTACGGGCGGCCTCTTTTAATTTCTCTACCGTATCGACCGGCACATAACCTCCCAGATACGATATTGCACCCGATCCACCCATACCCCGCAGCGCCTCCTGGAATGTAAGTGCTTTTTCAAGTGACTTTTTGATCCCGCGCAGCTTCGCGCGGCAGGCGGAAAACGTATGTATCTCATCTATGATGGAGCGCATCACGTCTTTATCTTCTTCCAGCCTTTTCTTTATCTGCCGAAGCCCCATCGCGGGCAATTCAATCTCTTTAAACGGGATTTCGGCTTTTCCGAGTGAAACAACTGCGCAGTTAACGAGGCCCTTGCGGCGTGAAGTCACTTTTACGGTAGTTTCGGAGGGAAAGCGCCCCATTTCTTTTTCGGGCACCTGGTAGAGGCTGATAAAAATGTTTTTTTCGCGTAACGCCCGTATTGCCTGAGGGTCAAAATCGCCCCAGCCCTCCAGCTCGCTCATCTTATTGACGAGCCCCCTGGAAAACTCCTGCAACTGATCGAGCCTCTTCCAAAGATCAATGAGATGCTTGGCGGCCGCTTTCCAGTCGCTAGAAAGCATCGCGGCTTTTTCCGGCGAACAGGGAACGCTGAATTCTTCGAGCGACAAAACCGTCATCGCTTCGTTGACGAGCGCCAGGTCTTCCGTTAAAGAGTTCAGGTCCTTGCCCTTGGGCGCCTGCTGATGTTCTACGTGCAAAACCCCTAAAGAGCGAAGCGCTTCTACCGCGCTCTCTGCGTCTTTTGCCTGTACCAGTATCGACGCTTTTTTCATCCGGACTATCATAGCGCGGCCTCTTCTAACATAGCTTCTTCGATCTTACGCTTGGCGGCCTTGCTTCTTCCTACCGCGTTCGCGAGCTGATCGCCTATATAGATCTTGATCAGGCGTATCGCTTCTTTAGCCTCGGGGATCTTTACTTTCTCGAACAGGTTAACCCTCTGTGCGGTAACGCGTAACTCCTGCTTAAGGACGCCTATGCCCGCTTCTATCAAACGTATCTCTTCCCGCAAGGCAATGAGCTTGCGCAAGGATTCGATCGCGCGGTCTACCCATAAAGGAACGGTAAACAGGTCATATACGGCGTCTTCAAATGCGGCGCGGTCAAAGAGCGCCACATCTACACCCGCGATATTCTTCGTGCTGGTGATGACCTCTACGGGCTTAAGCCAGGGCCTGATATCTACACCCGGTTCCGCAAGAAGGCCGCACCAGCCTTCAGCAGCTTTCCTTTGCGCGTTTTCAAGACGCGTTTTTTCTTCCCGTAACATTGCCTGGCGCACTATTTCAATTTGAAGCTGCTGCTTCTTAAGCTGCAGGGTAGGCAGGTATCTTTCGTATTGCCTGAGGGAGTCCCTTTGTTTTTTTAACTCGCCTTTGGTGAGCTTGATCTTTGCCATCGGTTATCTGCCGCGGGGCCAGAAGCGATCGATCATAGATTGCTGTATACCCGTCTCTTCGGGAGTAAAGCACTCATGTAAAATTTCCCAGCCCCGTGAGAGCGCTTTTTCCAGGGGGACGTTTACCTTGAGGGACATGATATCATTCTCAAAAAGTTTCCCGTAAGAGAGGAGCTTCTTGTCCCATGAGCTCATCTGGAAACCCATCGCCAGTTTTTCTTTTGTTTCGCGGTAACTGGCGAACAGTTGGATCATGGTGTCCATGATCGTCCTGTGGTCGGGGCGGGTATTGCCGTTTACCTGCTGTTTAAGCCTGCTCAAGGAGCCGAACGGCTCAATGACCCCGTTTTTAAGATAAAACTGACCTTCGGTGATATACCCCGTATTGTCGGGCACAGGATGCGTTACATCGTCGCCGGGCATGGTAGTGGCGGCCAGGATGGTTATGGAGCCGGCGGTGTCGAAGTCAACCGCCTTTTCATAGCGCGCGGCAAGCTGGCTGTACAAGTCTCCGGGATAACCGCGGTTTGAGGGCACCTGCTCCATAGTAATGGCGATTTCTTTCAGAGAATCGCAGAAATTGGTCATATCTGTCAAAAGGACAAGCACCCGCTTACCCTCAAGGGCAAAATGCTCGGCTACCGCAAGGCTTATGTCGGGCACAAGCAGGCATTCTACCGTCGGGTCCGCGGCGGTATGTATGAAGAATACCGCCCTGGAAAGCGCGCCGTGCTCTTCAATGGTATCACGGAAAAAAAGATAATCGTCGTACTTAAGCCCCATCCCGCCCAGGATGATCACATCTATCTCGGCCTGTATGGCGATGCGCGCCAGCAATTCGTTATACGGCTCCCCCGGTATGGAAAATATCGGCAATTTCTGCGATTCTACCAAAGAATTAAACACGTCTATCATGGGTATTCCCGTGCGTATCATCTTGTCGGGGATTATTCTCTTGACCGGATTGACCGGCGGGCCGCCTATATCGATAAGGTTCTCCTGGAGGCCCGGCCCTTTATCCCGCGGGGTGCCGCTTCCGTTAAAAATACGGCCGAGAAGGTTTGCGCCGCTTGCGATGCGCATGGGATGGCCCAGGAAGCGCACCTTGTCTTGCGTAGAAATGCCTTTGCTTCCGGCAAATACCTGCAGCGATACCATCTTTCCGTCGAGACGGATCACCTGCGCAAGCGATGTCCCGCGGCTTGTGGCAACCTCGGCGATATCCATATATCCTATTCCGTCGGCCTCAACGGTGATAACGTCCCCTGCGATCTGCAGTATGTTGGTATACACCCTGTGCACGTGCTACTGCCTCCCCTTCTTCTTTTCTTGCGTGAACTCGGCGATTTCTTTTTCAATCCTGCTGAATTCTTCCGACTGCCAGCCGCAGGAGTTCCAGCTTTTAAAACGCTGCCTTAATTTCTGGAAAAACTGCAGGGCTTTTTCTTTATCTTGCAGCTCAAATGCAGCTTCGAGGATGGCGTGGATAAAGTCGGATACGTAGACCTGTCTTTCCTGGCTTGTTGCTTCGTCCACTTCGTCAAAGGCGTTCTGCTGAAGATACACGAAATCAAAGAATTCCCCCTTGAGGTAATCGATATAATCATCCAGGGATGTGCCTTCTTCCCCGATCACCTTCATCATCTGCGCCACATCGTGGCTTTTACGCAGGATTTCCCTGCCCCTGTCCATCTTTTCTTTCTTGATAAAGCTCTCGTATTTGCTCCAGCTTATCAGCGGGTCTATTGCCGGATAGCGCCTGGCGTCGGAACGCTCCCGGGAAAGGCCGTGAAACGCGCCTACGACTTTTAGCGTCGCCTGGGTCACAGGCTCCTCGAAATTCCCTCCCGCCGGGCTTACCGTGCCGCCGATAGTGACGGAGCCGACAGTCCCGTCAAATAATTTCACTTCCCCCGCCCTCTCATAAAAAGAAGCGATGCGCGATTCAAGGTACGCGGGGAACGCTTCCTCGCCCGGGATCTCTTCGAGCCTGCCGGACATCTCTCTCATGGCCTGGGCCCACCGGGACGTGGAATCGGCAAGAAGCAGAACATGCAGCCCCATCTGCCGGTAATATTCCGCGATAGTGACTGCGGTATACACGCTGGATTCTCTTGCGGCCACAGGCATGGAACTTGTATTACAGATGATCACCGTGCGGTCGCTTAACGGCTTGCCGGTCCGCAGGTCGGTTATCTTGGGGAATGTCTTAAGGGTTTCGACCACTTCTCCCGCCCGCTCGCCGCAAGCCGCGATGATCACGATATCGATTTCCGCGTGCCTGCTGGTGAGCTGCTGGAGAACGGTTTTGCCCGCGCCGAAGGGACCCGGGATACAATAGGTCCCTCCCCTGGCCACGGGAAACAAAGAGTCGATAAGCCGCATCTTCGTCACCAGCGGCGTCTTGGGCTTTAATTTTTCCGCGTATGCGCGGATGGGGATCTTAACAGGCCAGCTTTGCGAAAGAAATGCGTCGTGAAGCCTGCCCTCCTGGTCCTTTAGCCGGGCAACCGGCTGCTTCAGATTATATTTTCCCGCGCCGGCAATACTGTCGACTTCAAGGATGCCCTTAAGATGGAAAGGCGCAAGCGTATAATGTTTGAATATTTTCTCCTGGACAAACCCCAGTTTTTGTCCGGCCTTTAATTTTTCGCCTTTCTTACAGAGAGGGGTAAATTCCCAGGGCACATCATCAGGCAAAGCCTGTATATACACCCCCCTTTTTAAAAAGAAGCCGCATTTTTCAGCAAGCTGGGGGAGAGGATTCTGTAACCCGTCGAATATCTGGCCGAGCAGTCCCGGCCCAAGCTCAACCGAAAGGAGTGCTTCGCTAAACTCTACCTCTTCTCCTATCTGAAGGCCCGCGGTGTTCTCGAACACTTGCGTCTCTGCTTTATTCCCCTTTACGCGGATAACTTCTGCTTTAAGGCGTTCTTCGCCGTGCGCGATGAACGCAACTTCGTTCTGTACGACAAAGGTACCCGTTTCTACCGTTACCATATTGCCGTTTATCTTGGTGATCCGACCTGTTCTTTTTTCCGGCATGCGTTACACTCTGTAATAAAAGTACGCGGATTAATCGTTTTTCAACGCTTCCTGCAGCGCGCGGCGCGTATCCGCAACGCGTATTTTTTCCCAATGCTCCAATATTAACAGCTTTAAAGCATATACTATCAGAAAATCGAGGTCAAAGAAATGCCCCACCGCCAATTCATCCAGGAAGCGCCATCTCTCCTCATCAAGTATTTTCTCGGCTTCAAGCAAAGACGTGCTCCGGTAGGCGTGCAGGGCGATGTGGGTAATGGAAGGTTCGACGTAGCCGTCCCCCCGTAAATAAGGCAAAGGGTCTATTTTTTTATGCGCGGCCCTCACTTTGACCAATTCATTGCGCAGGGCAAGATCAAATTCACGCCATTTTCTTAACGCAGAGGGCTCGGCACTGTCAACGTACTCGCTGATGCGGCGGCCCGCCTCCAGGAATGCGATATCCTCTTCGGGTATCAGCCCCTCGCAGTGCTGTAAAAATTTCCCGAAAGAAAGGGGGGGCTTTACGCCAAAATGAAGCATCGGCAAACTCGCTATGAGATAGGTATAATACGCGGCCATCGGTACATTAGAATATGCTACGCGCGGTTATTTTGCGGACGGGTCTTGTAATATCTCTGTCAGCTTCGGCTTCAGATACATGCTTATATATTCTACCAGCGCGGTATCGGTAAAATCAAAATACGATTTCCCCGAATCGTAACTGATCAGAAAACCCGCGCTTATTTCTTCGGAAGGCTTAAGTACTATCTTGCTTTTGATCTCTCCCTGAAGCGCGCTGAACATTGCTTTTTCCAGCTTTTCCAGGTCCGCCTTATTAAGCGAGACAACGATGTCCCCTTTTTCTTTGCCCTTATATTCCTTGATGAGCGAATAGATGATCTGGGCCATCTCCTGCGGCTTAAGCGCTTCTTTTATCTGGAACGTAACGAGCCTGCCCAGGATCTCATTGAGCTCTTTCTTTAAATCCAGAAGCAGGTCTCTTCCCGCCTGCTTCAGCGAGGCCCTTGCGCTCTCCTGATAACCGGATATCTCTTTCTTGGCGTCTTCAATGAGTTTTTCCGCTTCGGCCTTGGCTTTTTGCAGTATCTCGGCCACCCTTTGGCGGGCTTCTTCCTCTATGTGCTTTGCCTTCTGCTCAGCTGCCTGGATACCTTCCTGGTTTATCTTATCTATGAGATCTCTGATCTCTTCTACCATACGTATCTCCCTTGCCTGTAAAATGAGCGTAGTACAATTATATGTTATTTATCGTGCGCATTCAACCTATTTTCGGGAAGAAGAAGGGGCGCGCAGCTCTTGTAACATCGCCTGCATAGCGGCCAAAGGGTCTTTGGCTTCTAAGATAGGCCTGCCCACGACCAAGAAATCACTCCCCGCCTTGACCGCATCTGAAACGGTCGCCACTCTTCGCTGGTCATCGAATCCGTGAGCGTGCGGCCTTATGCCCGGGGTCACAATCACAAAACCTGCGCCTGCCATTTTTCTTAAGGCCTTTGCTTCCCTCACCGAACACACTACTCCGTCAAGCCCGGCGGCTTTCGCTTCTTTTGCCAGTCCAAGCACCTGGGCGGGGGTTGCGCCCTGGCTGGTCAAGACCGTAACCCCTATCAACAAAGGCGCTGTTATATTCAGACGCTTTGACTCTTCTTCCGCCGCTTTGACCGCCGCCTCAAGCATTGAGCTGCCGCCTGCAATATGCAACGTCAGCATCTTTACCTTAAGGCGCACTGCCTGGCGCACTGCGCCCGCGACAGTATTGGGGATATCGTGGAATTTCAGGTCCAAGAAAACCTGGGCGCCTTTTTTTCTTATACAATCGATTATACGCGGGCCGTACGCGGTAAACAGCACCGGCCCCACTTTAAAAGTCCTGATCTTTGGATAAAGACGGTTCACGAAATATTTCGCCTGCTGAATATCATCTACGTCCAACGCGAGGATCATTTGCGCTCGCTGTTTCATACGATCAGGCTCCCTGTCAGTCGTTTAATATCTTTGATCCTGTGCATGTTCAGATAGCGCTCTATTCCCGATTTTATTTCCATACTTGCCTTGGGATTAATAAAATTCGCGGTTCCCACGCTTACCGCGGTCGCGCCCGCAATAATAAATTCCAAAGCGCTCGCGGTATCCATAATGCCCCCCATGCCGACGATGGGGATTTTTACTTTCTGGTAGGTTTCCCACACCATTTTTAAGGCAACCGGCCTGATCGCCGGACCGCTTAAGCCCGCGGCAACCGTGGCGATCTTTGATTTTCTCGTATTCGCGTCAATGCTCATACCGGTAAGCGTGTTGATCAGGGAAACGGCGTCGCTGCCCGCGCGCTCCGCGGCGGCCGCGATATCACTGACAGAAGTGACATTGGGCGAGAGTTTCGTAATAAGAGGCTTGCCCGTTACTTTTCGTACTTTTTTAACCACGTCGTAGGTCGCCTGCGCATCCTGCGATATCAGTTTCGCGCTTTTAATATTGGGGCATGAAATATTCAACTCGAGGGCGGCCACTTCCCGCATGCCCCCTAATCTCCTGGCCAGCAGCGTGAATTCTTCCGGACCAGCTTCAGAGGCAATGCTTATTATGAGGGGGACGCCTGCCTTCTTCAACAAAGGCAACTTGTCGCTTAAAAAAATTTCCAAGCCCGGATTCTCAAGGCCGATCGAATTCAACATCCCCGCAGGGGTTTCGCAGGTCCGGGGCGCGGGGTTACCCTTACGCGGCTTTAAGGTAATGGTTTTGGTGACCAGCGCTCCCAGCTCCTTCAGGTCTAGAAAATCGCCGAACTCTTCTCCATACCCAAAGGTCCCGGAAGAGACCATGACGGCATTCTTGAGTCTTAGTGAGCCTATTCTGACAGAAAGATTGGGTCGCATAGTACCCTTTTATTTTCCAAAAATCATTTGCAGGGAAATCAGGAGCAGGAACACCCCGAAAAATTTTTTAAGCAAAGGGTCGGGTACTGCCTGGACCAATTGCGCGCCGATAAACCCTCCCACGAAAAATCCTACGCAGACGAATGCCGCGATAGATAACTTTACGTTACCGCTGTAATAGTAACGCAGCGCCGCCAGCAGGCCTATGGGAGGCACCATGATCGCCAACGTCGTCCCCTGCGCCTGGTGTTGCGTAAAGCCTAACAGATACACCATGGCCGGGATCAAAATAGAACCGCCGCCAATACCGAACATGCCTCCCAGTATCCCCGCGCCCAGCCCCAACACGATATACCCTACCTGCATCATCTAAAGCCTCCCTGTTATGCCCGCGTCAATTAATATGCCGTCTCAAAACATATCTCGCATTTTATCACCTTTGAACCGGTGTTGAAATCGGCTTTGTCGAGCGTCATCTGGAACGTCTTTGACTGCCTTCTTCTAAGCCCCCGTATCTTCACCATGCCGGTCCACACAAGCGTTTTATCGTCAAAGACGCTAAGCCTGAACACCGCGGTATTATAATCCCTGCTGGAATTATTGGTTATCTCTCCCCGCGCGTAGGTCAGGCTGGTAGAGGCGTATTTCTTGAATACAATCTGGCTGTAGGTAAAGTTTCCGCACGCCATAGATTATCAGAAGCTGGGTTCAATGCACAGGACATTATATTTCTTGAAGTCTTTTAGCCCTCCCTGTATGAAGCTCAGGTTAGTAAGGTATTTCATCTTGCACCAGAACCAGAATCTATTTTTCGGCTCCATGGCAAAATTCCATTTTACGTACTGGTATCCGTAATAAAGCGTTAATAAAAAACACAGAAGGGACAAGAGGGAAAACCCTGCCCCCCCGATGAAAGGGCTCAGGATCAGCCCCGCGACAAACAGCGCGCCGAACAAATGCATCAGGTGGAAATTCCCCAAATAAACGAACCCTCTTATTGGAAGCGGCAGCGTCACGGAAGGCGCCCCTTTTAAAGTCTGGAAAATGATCTCGAGGCCGTTCTTTTTGACATATTTATCGATCAAAGGCAGGTGCGCCTGGCCATAGGTCACCCAAACCTTGCGCAGTGCCTTTATATCGGCCCGGTGCATATGGTCGACTTTTGCTTTGGGCGCGAAGTAAAATTTCCACCCCTTAGAGCGGTGCTGGTAACTTAAGTCCATATCTTCACCCGTAGGCCTCTCCCAGAACTTTGCGCCGATCTCGCGCATCGCGCTCCTTCGGTAGGCGACGTTGCAGGTGCCGAAAAAATAGGCCTTGTGCCCTCCGATATCGACAGGCTCAGGCTCGTTGGGAAAATCCGGGTAGTACCCTTCTTTAATAAAGCCGTAGCGGGGAGCGACCATGTTAAACCTGAAATGCTGGCACCATGCTTCGACTAAATTATCGGGGTCTACTTTTAAGGTATACACCTCTCCGCCGACCGCCGCGATCCTGGGGTCGCGCTCAAAATGCTTGAGCATCTCATTGATCCAATCCTTATCCGGAGCGCAGTCACCATCGGTAAAGAAAAGAAAGTCGCCCCTGACCGCCTCCAGCGCCTTGTTGCGCGCGTAGCCGGGAGAAGGGCAGTTGGGGACTTCCACCAATTTGATGAACGGGTATTTTTTCTGCCAGTTCCTGATGATCTCTATGGTCTTGTCGGTCGAACCGCCGTCAACGATGACCCACTCCCAGGCGTCCCTCGGGTACTCCACGTTCAGAAGAAATTCAAATGTCTTTTCAATGGTACGTTCGAAATTCTTTACCGGAATGATGATGGAGATAAAAGGGCTTTTGCCCATGGTCACTCCTTTCCCCAGAGAATCTGGTTTGCCTCGAATACCGGCCCTTCTTTACACACCCGTTTATACCCGTCTTTCGTATCAACCACGCAGCCAAGGCAGGCGCCTATGCCGCAGGCCATATGTGCTTCCAGAGAGAGCTGGGCGGCCAGCGAAAATGTTTCACAGATGCGGCTGACCGCTTTAAGCATGGGCTTCGGCCCGCAGGCGAACAGTGTCGAGAACCCGTAGTCCTCTTTCGATACCTGCCCCTCTAATAAACCGGAAACGTAACCTTTAAAGCCCCTGCTGCCGTCGTCTGTTGAGACCAGCACCTTACAGCCAAAATCTTTGAATTCCCGCTCGCACAGAATGTGGTCCTTTGTTCTTGCCCCCAGGAGCACTAGTGTTTTATTCTTCGCGTTTTGAGAGGTACGCTTCGCTAATCGCTGCGCGAGGAATACTAACGGCGCAACGCCCATGCCGCCTGCAACCAACACCGCTGGTTTTCCGCGAACGAGCCGGGAATAATCGAATCCGTTACCCAGGGGCCCGATGATATCAAGCCAGTCTCCGCGGCGCATCCCGGATAAAAGCATTGAGCCCTTACCGACTACCTCGAAAAGGATCTCTACGCGGCCTTCCTGCGCCCGATGGATGCCGAAGGGCCTTCTTAACAAAGGCTCGCCGTCCGAAACTTTCACCTCAATAAATTGCCCCGGCTTTGCCCTTGCGGCAACCCGGCCGGCGTCTAGTACTATCTTATAATAATTTTTTGCAACTTCAATATTTTTAAATACTTTTGCTTTTGTTTGAAATATCATTTTTAAGATTTTCTGCCTTTCCCGTTAAATGAAGCACGAAGCACGCGTAGAGCGCAATTACTACTATCAGGCCTATGACTTCCGCGGCGCATGTTTTTAACCCCTTATTGCCGAGAGTCCGCCAGCATCCGGCCAGGAATACGCTCGCAATTACCGCGCTCATTGACCCTATCTCTTTGTGTATCCACCGGGGCTCAAGCGGCAAATATTCTTTCATATCTTTTTTTATCAAGCTGGCGGGGTGCGGAAACAGGCGAGGAACTTTTGCGCAGTACTGCCCGTAGGCATTGCCGAATACGCTGGAAAGCTTTTTTTCTTCTGTAATCGTAAGGGGCAGGTAGCGCCAGATAAAGACCGATACGAAAATCACTGCCGCCTGCCATCTGAAGAACATCATCACTACGCCCAGGCCGATCAGGAGTATGCCTAAATACATGGGGTTTCTCACCAGCCCGTAAGGCCCTTCCTGGATGAGCGCATTTCCCTGCCGGGAATGCGCTGCCTTAAACCCGCGCGCCGACACCCTGAAGAGCTGGCCCAAAAGGATGCAGGCAAAACCGAGTATTTTTGCAAACTCATCGGCGGCGGTTAAGATCGCATCACGGAAAAACAGCCTTGGAAAAATCACCAGCAACAAAACCGTAAGTGAAATGATGACGCCGTTTATCTTAAGCCTTTGTTTCATGTTTTTCGCTCATTTCTGGCAGTAAGGACAGAAATACGTTCCCCTGCCTCCCAGCGCGACCCGCTTGATCAACCTTCCACACACAAGACAGGGTTCACCTTGCCGGCCGTAGACTTTGTGATAACGAACATAACCGCCTTCTTCGCCCGAAAGTTGCACATACTGGTCAACCGAAGACCCCTTATACCGTATCGCTTCACGCAGCGTTTCCTTTATTGCCTTAAAGAGCGTTTCTTTTTCCTTTGCGCTAAGGCTTGCGGCTGGCCTTGCGGGATGTATCCCGGCTTTAAAAAGCGCCTCGGCTACGTAGAGATTCCCCACGCCGGAAATAAAAGCCTGGTCCATAAGCAAAGGCTTTATTTTTGTTTTTCTGCGGCCAAGCAGCTCTTTGAACGTATCAAGGTCCAATTCAAATGGTTCAGGCCCCAGCCCTTTAACGAATTTTAACGATCTCCAGTCATCGACCAGCTTTAATTCGCCGAACAGGCGCCTGTCATTAAAATCGAGGCTCTTCCCATCCGAAAGGCGAAAACTCACGCGGCTGTGGCTTGCGTCACCCGGATAGATCAGCTGGCCGGTCATTTTAAGATGCACTGCCAATGATTTGCCCGAAGATAATTCAATGATTAAAAGCTTTCCTTTTCTCAACACGTTCTTTATCATCGTGTTTTTAAGGCCGTTTACAAAAGCCTCTTTTGCCGGCTCCTTGATGACCCTGGAATTATATACGGTCACGCCCGTGATTTTCTTGCCCGCCACTGCGCGCGCTAATTCCCGTCTCAATGTTTCCACTTCCGGCAGCTCAGGCATCGCCTTCTCCTTCAATCCGGCTGCTTGCCAACAGCGTAACCCACACCTGCCGGCTGCGCGGGCCGTCGCTTTCGCAAAAATATATTGCCTGCCAGGTACCCAGCATCAGCTGCCCTTTTTCGACAAACACCGTGACCGACGAACCGAACAGCGACGATTTAACGTGGCTGTCCGCGTTACCTTCGCCGTGCGCGTAGCCGGCATTTTCCGGAACAAGGCGCCCTAACGCGGCAATGATGTCTTTTTTTACGGAAGGATCCGCGTTTTCATTGACGGTCAGCCCGGCGGTCGTGTGGGGGCAGAATACCACGCAGACACCTTCCGCCAGTTTGTTTTTCCCGGCCGCTTCCTGGATTTTTCCCGTGATGTCTATAAGCTCAGCCCTTTTTGTAGTATGGAGGTTTATTTTTTCCATCGCTTGTTCCTTGATTTCCTTATAGCGTTATGGTATTCCTGCAGGGGCGTTACCTCCAGGTCTTTCTTTAGCTTGGCCTCGATGCCGTTTACCGTTGCCTGCGCCCCGGAAATGGTAGTCGTATAAGCGATATTATACAAGATGACGTGCGAGCGGATCTTGACTTCATCCTGGCGGGGGATCCTGCCGGAGGGGGTATTGATCACTAACTGTATCTTTCCATCTTTCATCAGGTCAAGGATATTGGGCCTGCCTTCGGCGATCTTAGGCAGCACCTTGACAGAAATGCCGTTTTTTTTCAGCGCCAAAGCAGTACCGGCAGTGGCATGGATCTGAAATCCCAGATCGGCCAGCTTCTTGGCAATAAACACCACCGCGCGCTTGTCTTTATCTCTTACCGAGATAAAGACATTGCCTTTTTCCGGCAAGTGCTGCCCCGCCGCAAGCTGGCTTTTGATATACGCCCTTCCAAAATCAGCGTCAATTCCCATCACTTCTCCGGTAGACCTCATCTCCGGACCGAGTATCACATCCACGCCCGGGAAACGGTTGAACGGGAATACCGATTCCTTCACGCAGATATGGACAGGGATAATTTCCTTGGTAAACCCCAGGCCTTTCAGCTTCTCGCCCAGCATGACTTTGGTAGCTAATTTTGCCAGGGGCACTCCGATCGCCTTTGAGACAAACGGCACGGTCCTCGAAGCGCGGGGGTTGACTTCCAGCACATACACCAGGCTGTCTTTCACCGCATACTGCACGTTCATAAGCCCCACCACATTCAACTCGCGGGCCATTTTATAGGTAGCCTCCCTGATCGTATGGAGCACTTCCGGGGACAAGGTAAAAGAAGGCAATGCCATGGCCGAATCTCCGGAATGTATCCCGGCTTCCTCAATATGCTCCATGATGCCGCCGATCACGAAAGTCCGGCCGTCACCTATCAGGTCCACGTCGGCTTCTATCGCGTCTTCCAGGAATTTATCGATCAATATCGGGTGCTCTCCGGAGACGCTCGCCGCTTCGATAATGAATTTCTCCAGCGTGCTCTCATCATAGACGATCTCCATGGCCCTGCCCCCAAGGACATACGAAGGCCTCACCAGCACAGGATAGCCGATTTTTGCCGCGACCCGCTTGGCTTCCTCAAAAGTAAAAGCGGTACCGTTTTTCGGCTGCAGAAGTTTCAATTTATCCAGCATCAGCTTAAAGCGTTTTCTGTCTTCGGCGATATCGATATTGTCCGCGCTTGTCCCCAGTATCGGCACTCCAGCTTCTCTTAGCGGGACTGCTAAATTAAGCGGAGTCTGGCCACCGAATTGCACGATGACCCCCAGGGGTTTTTCCAGCCCAATGATATTCATTATGTCTTCGAATGTCAGGGGCTCAAAATACAACCTGTCTGAGGTGTCGTAATCAGTAGAGACGGTTTCCGGGTTGCAATTGACCATAATGCTGTCAACCCCCTCTTCCCGTAACGCGTATGCGGCGTGGCAGCAGCAATAATCAAACTCGATCCCCTGCCCGATCCGATTTGGCCCGCCCCCTAAAATAATAACTTTTTTCTTCATAGTCCGCGCCGTCCTCTTCATTGTTCCAGCACCTTCTTTACCGCCCTTACTGCCTCTTCTACTGTCTTGACCTTAGTCACTCCCTTTATGTCCCAGGAGTTTAAGCTTATGACCGGAACCTTAAATTGCAGGCAATAAGCTATCTCTGAAAGCGTCCCCGCTCCACCCGGCAAGGCCACAACCACGTCCCCGGCCTTGACCACTAATACATTCCTTGCCAGCCCCAAGCCGGTCGGGATAACAATATCAATAAATTGGTTAGAATCATTTTTGTTATAACCGGGCAAAATGCCGATGGTAGTCCCGCCTGCAGATTTAAATCCTTTACAAACAGCCTCCATTGTACCACCTAAACCGCCAGAAAATAAAAAATTTACCACTTTAGCTAGTTTTTTGCCTAATTCTATGGATAACTGCTCCACTTCTTTATTACATTCTCTCCCACCTATAACGCTTACGGATTTATTACTCATATCTTGTTAATTTTGAAAAATTTATAATATGCCCCTGACAGGAGTCGAACCTGTACAACTGGCTCCGGAGGCCAGTGCCCTATCCATTGGGCGACAGGGGCATTGCATCCTTTATCTTTGAAAGAATAAACTCGCTATCTCTTACTTTTCCCTGAGGGATAGAAAATTTCCGAAAAGTTTTTGCTCCTTTTTTTATTAGCATTTCCTGCATATAATTTATGCAGCCTTCATCACCCATGCCCCCTGAAGTAGTAAAAAGAGCCACTGCCTTGCCTTCAAGCCCTTTACATTCATTTAAATACGCGTTCATTGCCGGCGTAGGCCTGAAGGCCCAAACAGGCGTACCAAGACAGACCATCTCATAAGAAGACAGGTCGGTATGCGTTAGGTCCAGCTTTGCCTTTGCGCGGATAAATGCCCTTTTGGCCTGCCGGAAGAAATTCGAATTCTCATCCAGGCTTTTCAGCTCCACGACTTCAACTTCATTTTTCGACTTCAAATAACTTGCGAGCGCCTGCGCCACGCACCTGGTATTGCCGGTATAGGAATAGTATATGATTATACTTTTCATTTCCTCCTCCTGGTTAGAAGAGTTTTAATTGCTGCTCATCCTGCCGCTTTGCGTCCGCCTCATCGAATATGGAAATCTGGCCGTATTCCCCGTCAAACCCGGCCTTGATATCGACCTTGCCTTCACGCACCCTTAATACGCCTTCCGCGACCCGCTTCGGCAATCCGCTCAATAACTCCTCTCTAGAGGCCTTAAGCAGTATTTCGAATTCAGTGCCGAATTTTGCGATTTCGCCGCGGTATTCTTTCTCTACCATAATAGAGGTTTTCGAAACTCCTTTTGCCCCTGCGATAATTTCATCAAGGGGAACGAGGTTTTTAAAAGGAATGGCGTTTTCAGGCACGTAGCCTTCGGGCCGGTCGGCAAGTTGCTCTACGCGGCTCATCACACCTACGGTCACCCGCTTCGCGCACTTAGGACACTTCCCTGCGTGCTGTTTTGTTTCCTGCGGGGAAAACCTTACCCCGCAGTTTCGATGGCCGTCAAAATGATACTTTCCTTCTTCGGGAAAGAATTCTATGGTGTATAAAAAGCGTGTTTTGTCTTTCGTCTTGAGTACTTCTCTTAAGGTCTGGTAATTTAATTCGCAGTTAAAGACGTTTGCTTCGCGGCCTATCTTTGCCGGACTGTGGCTGTCGGAATTACTGATCAGGCTGAAATGGTCAAGCGCCGAAAGCCTCCAGTTCATCGCGGGGTCGCTCGATAAGCCGGTTTCCAATGCAAAGATCTTTGAGGCCTGTTTTTCAAAACAATCTTCGATCCTGTCAAAGCCGGACATCGAGCCGAAAAGGGAAAACCACGGCGTCCAGATGTGGCCAGGCACAATGATGCAGTTTTCGTCAATATCGAAAATAATGCGGGACAGGACTTCCGCATCCATGCCCAGGATAGGACGGCCGTCGCTTGCAAGGTTGCCGTAGCGCGAAAGCGTTTCGTTTATTTTATCCGTGGTCTTAAAGGAGGGACTGAAGACCACGTTGTGAATGCGGTAGGTCCTTCCCCTCTTTGAATAGATGCTGCTTATTTCGGAAGTAAGGATAAAATATATCCCCTGGTATTTAAACAGCCCGTTTCCCAGGTCCTCTAAAGAGTTTTTTAGCTCTTCCAGCCATAAATGGTGGGTAAAATCACCCGTGCCCATCAGGGTAATGCCTTTTAACTTCGCCCATTCGACAATATGCTTGATATCCATATCGCGGCTGGTCGCGCGGGAATATTTAGAGTGGAGGTGAAAGTCTGCGATGAATTCCATGTGGTTAGTTCTTATCTATTTCATTCAGCGTATCGCGCACGTTTCCCCAGTGCGTGCCCTGCCAATATACACGCCGGCATTTCGGGCACGTGACAAAATCCTCCTGCGTCTGGAACACGTATTCGGGCACCCTGTCTTTAATACGCTCCTTCGCTGCCGGCGCAAGGCCCGTATTGCAGATAATACACCTTCTGAACATCATGGCGGAAGCGGGCTTTATCTTGAGTAACTTCATGACTTCAAGTACCTGTTCCCTTATCTTCTCATTTTCAATGACCAGGGCCTTTACACCTCTTGCTTCGGGCAGCCGGTGGTTACGGGTAATGAGTATCCGCCCTTCTTGCAGTGCCCTGATAATAAGCGTGCTTGCTTTATGTTCACCCGTATATTCGGTGTCATAACCCAGAAGGCGTAACCACTTTGCAAGCCTTCCCAGCTCCTTGGTAAGGAGAAATTTCATTCCACCGGGCGTGTATACGCGATTTTACCCGAGACAATGGTATATTCCACCAGCCCTTTTAACCTGCTGCCCAGGAACGCAGAGTTCTTTGACCGGGAGGCGAATGCTTCCCGCCGGACGGTCCATTCTTTATCGGGGGAAACCACTGCGATATCCGCGTCGCTGCCCGGGGTCAAGGTGCCTTTGTTGAGCCCCAGTATCCTGGCCGGGTTAAGCGAAAGCGTTTTGACCAGGGCGGACCATCCCAACACGCCAGTATGGATAAGCTCCGTGATGCTTGCGGCGAGTTCCGTCTCCAGGCCGATCACCCCGAATTCCGCGCGGTCAAATTCGATCTGTTTTTCGTTTTCCGTGTGCGGGGCGTGGTCTGAGGCAATGGCATCAATGATGCCTCTTGCCAGCCCCTCCCTGATCGCCCGGACATCGTCTTTGCTTCTTAAGGGCGGATTCATCTTCAAGTTGGTATCGTATTCGGATACCGCTTCTTCACTTAAAGAAAAATAGTGCGGGGCGGTTTCCGCGGTCACCGCGACGCCTCTTTTTTTCGCTTTTGCGATCAGCTCAACCGATTCCCTGCAGCTTACGTGCGCGATATGTATACGGGCTTTCGTATCTTGCGCCAAAAGGATATCCCGCTCAACGCGCTTATATTCCGACTCTTTAGAGATGCCTTTTAATCCCAGGCGGGTCGAGATAATACCGAGGTTCACTACCCCTTCGCAGGAAAGCGTTTTGTCTTCACTGTGGCAGATAACCGGTACTTTCGATTTCTTCGCTTTCTTCAGCGCCTCCTGGAGCAGCCGGGAAGAATCCAACGAGTTGCCGTCATCGGTAAACGCGACCGCCCCGAGTCTTTTCAGCTTCGCGATATCAACCAGTTCTTTTCCCAAGCGCCCCCTGGTAATTGCCGCAGCGATAAATACATTGGCGCACGCGCTTTTCTTAATTATGCTTTTTAATACCTGCAGGGCTTCTTCGGAATCGATGCAGGGATTAGTATTGGGCATCGCCAGCACGCTGGTTACCCCGCCTTTCACGGCAGCCTTTGTGCCGCTTTCAACTGTTTCCTTATCTTCCCTGCCCGGTTCTCTTAAATGGACGTGCATGTCTACCATCCCCGGCATCACGATCTTGCCGGAGGCATCGATGACCTTCTCCGCCTTCGCCTGGATGGCTTTATCCACCCTGGATATTTTAGCGTTCTCTACCAGGATATCCCGCATGTAATCGATCTTACTGGCGGGGTCAACTACGTGTCCGTTCTTAATGAGGATTTTCATTATTTTTATCCTGCGCCTGCGCCACCAGGAAGAGCACCGCCATCCTTACCGCGATGCCGTTGGTGACTTGTTCAAGTATCACGGAGTTTGACCCGTCTGCGACTTCGCTTGAAATCTCGATACCTCGGTTAAGGGGGCCGGGATGCATAACGATGATATCTTTCTTTGCCTTGGACAGCCTTTCCTTGGTGATGCCGAATTTTTGAAAATACTCCAGCTGCCTGGGGAACGCGCCTTGCGCATCGCGTTCGAATTGCATTCTAAGGACATTGATCGCGTCCGCATTTTTGAGCGCTTCGTCTATGTCACAGGCCACGCGCACGCCTGTTTCTTCGATCGCTACCGGTATCAGCATCTTCGGCGCGCACACGGTTACCCGGGCCCCTAATTTCGTTAGGCCCCAGATATTGGACCGCGCCACCCTGGAGTGCGCGATATCGCCTACGATACTGACATTGAGGCCCTCGATCTTCCCGAGCTTTTCCTTTAATGTAAATATATCCAGCAGCGCCTGGGTGGGGTGCTCATGCCAGCCGTCGCCGGCGTTCACCACGCTGATGTCGACATAGCGAGCCAGCATTTTCGCGGCGCCCGAATAATTATGCCTGATGACGATAATATCCGCTTTTAAGGCCTGGATGTTCGTGCCGGTATCTATCAGGGTTTCGCCTTTTTTAACGCTTGAGGTCTCGGTAGCGATATTGATCACGTCCGCGGACAGCCTCTTGGCGGCAACTTCAAAAGATACGCGGGTCCTTGTGGAGGGCTCGTAAAACAGGTTGACTACGGTCTTGCCGCGCAGGGCGGGGACTTTCTTGATCTCCCTGGTAGAAACTTCCTTGAACGATTCTGCGGTGGATAAGATAAGTTCTATTTCTTCTTTGCTTAAATCATCCAGCCCCAGCAGATCTTTTCTCGTCCAGGTCATTATTGCTCCATGAGCACCGCTTCATCGGTGCCGTCGGACTCTGTCAGGCGAACTTCTACCGTCTCAAGCTGGGCGGTCGGTATGTTTTTCCCCACGTAATCCGGCCGTATCGGCAATTCCCGGTGGCCGCGATCTATAAGCACCGCGAGCTGTATCGATCTGGGCCTGCCCAGGTCTATAAGCGCATCCAATGCCGCCCTGATGGTCCTCCCCGTATACAATACGTCATCTACGAGGATTATATTCTTGCCGGTGATATCAAAGTCTATCTCGGTCTTATGCACGACAGGTTGCGAGGGGACTATCCCTAAGTCATCACGATAGAGCGTGATATCCAGGATCCCCACGGGAACTTCCTTATTCTCTATGGCCTTGATTCCCTCTGCCAAACGGCAGGCGAGGTATACGCCCCGCTTCCTGATACCGACCAGGCAAAGGTCCTTTGTCCCTTTGTTTTTTTCCAGGATCTCATGGGCGATACGGGTAATGGTGCGGCTTATCGCGTCTTTATCGAGCAGTTTTGCTTTTTCTTTCATGGGCTAGTGGGATAAAAAATCCCAACTGCGTGTTTTGGCGGTTGGGTCAGGGGGCTGCGGCGGTGTGTTTTGCGCATTTTATATACCTTGCCGGCTTCTCGAGAGCCGTCTTAAAGGTTGCATACGATTTTATTAAGAATACCACCGGAAGGGGTTTTTGTCAAGGCAATTTATCACGCAATTTTGCCCTGCTAAGGCGTTAAGCGGGTTTAGAAGGGGCGCCCGAAAGACGTCCTTTCGGCTGATAAACCAAAGGGCGGGAGCGCCCCTTCTATTGTTGCTCTTGTCGCTAGGGAGCTATTATTGCTGGCTCCTTAGCCATTGTTATTATTGCGGTTAAAGCAAATTTGATCTCCTGTGGCGGCTTGGCTGATTCCAGCAAAACCAGCATTTGCCTTAACGCGTCTTCTGTCGGCTTAAGCTGCTCTTCTTCCAATCTTAAGATATCCGCGATACAGGCCAACACCTTATCCGCCTCCTGCGCAAAATCGTTTTCCTGGCAGCAGCTCTCCAGATACTCCTTAAGCCTTTCGTTGGAAGGGATAATCCCTGCATGGACCATACTCTGGATCTTTTGCCATTCTTCATCAAGATTTAAATTATCCAACGGGTTAACAGGGGGTTTGCTTAGAATGCCTGTGCTCGTACTTACCGACTCAGTGACAATGGGCAGCGCGCGCAGGTCAATACCGCCAACCGGCGAGCCGACGCCTGTTTGTTCTGCGCTATTAAGAGCGATTGCTTCACCGTTTATTTCGACAGTCCCCTTGAAGTCTAATAGCACCGTTTTTACGTCTTCGGTTTCATGCGGAGCCAGAAAATCTTCGTCGCTTAACCCCTTAGTCTTGAGATATGCTTTGAGGCCTTGCGTGGTGAGATATTTTCCGCGTAGGCTATCCGGCGCGATATTTACTGAAGAAACGATCATGACTTTCCAACCCGAACCGGTTATGGCATCTCCGAGCGTTTGCTCCATATGGTCGCTAGGCGCAAGATGCGCCATAACCCTTTCGCCTCTAGCCATGTTAAAACCCGCCACGACAAAACAGACACCGAGTATCGCCTGCAATGATTCAAGGTCATTTTTGTCTAGTTTTACCACCTTGCCCTGATCAACTGTTACAAGCGGAGAACTGATACCTATTTGCTCCTTGATGGGCAAAGTGATAATAAAAGCGGTTCCTTGACCAGCTTCGCTTTCTACTGCAAGCGTGCCTGAGTGGTTTTCTATGGCCTGCTTTACTGCCGCCAAGCCCAACCCTGTCCCCCCGACTTCGCGTTTAGTGGTATAACCGGCCTCAAAAATCCTGGCCAGCTCATTCTTCGGGATGCCGATTCCGGTATCGCGTATCGTTACGGTAAGATGCTCTCCTGACCCGTCCAATCCCATACCCACAGTGATTTCTCCTTTGCCGGGTATGGCCTGGACAGCGTTGATCAAAAGATTAAAAAATGCCCTGCCCAGCGCTACCGGATCAGCGGTAATTTCCCGCATTGCAAACGAGCCGGGCTCGCTTTTTATTGTTATCTCTTTCCCGGCCGGCACGTTCTCCCTGGCTAAAGCCATGAGCCTTTCCAACAGCAACTGTACGTCGGCGGTGACTTTTTCGCCTTTTTTACCGTAGGAGTTCAATACGTCTTTGGCGTCTTTAAGCGCTTTGAGCATAACGGCTATCTTGTCTTTGAGCTCCTGCGGCATTCCCGCATCAACAAGCAAAGCCCCCAACGCTCCCGTTAAATATTCGGCCCTCTCCAGGAAGTACGGAAAAGCTCTTTTTGCCACGTCAATTTTGACTGAAGGATTGTCCAGGTTTCTGAACCCGATGAGCCTGGTAAATAATTCATCGAGGCCTGCCATCGCCTTATCGAAATCTTCCTTAGCCTTTCCAGATAACCCCGCCTCGCTGCGGCGGGCATCCTGGAGATATAATGCGACCGGGTTATAATAATGCAGGGCGTCATGCGCGATGCTGTCCAGGCGCAAATATTCCATGCTTTCGTTCAATTTTCCTTCCGTGCCTCGGTCAATCTTTCCAACGGGTGAGCCGGCGGCATCGCGCCTTCCCGTACCTTTAGCGTCCTTACGGATTTTTTCCGGGTCGGGAGTATAAGAATAAAACCCCTGGTATCGCTTATCCTGCCATGCCCCGTCCTCAATGAATTTATACAGCGCTTCCTCGTTTTCTTTATCATACATGGCCGAATGGCGCATAAAAATAATGTTGGTTTCTCCTTTTGACAGCTCATCAATTGTTCTGCGGGAAGAAAAATCTGCCGTTATTACGCGAAGCCATTGATTGAGGCGATTGTCTTTGAATTCCAGGTACACTATCTTATTGTCTTCCTTCTCCTGCATGGCTTCATCGAACTGATAGCCCGCCAGCCTGAAATCATCTTTCATTAACATATAATCACTGCTTCTAAAACGGTACTGCTGTATTCTGTGCGCCAGTATAGGATTAACATCATACCCGGTTATCTGGATATCCCAGAGACCCCAGAGATCAGCGTTTTGCCCTTTATCAGACAATGCCTTTGCTAACACAATGGCCAGGGTATAAAGCTCTTCGCACGAAGTGCCGACAGCTTTAATGTCGATACGCCGGTCGCCCTTTTTGATTTTCGCGCTGATCAAATCGCTCAGATACCCCTCTAAGTCTCTTAACCATTCTCTTCTGTCCCTAAAAAATCCTGTGGTGGTGTTCAATTCTTTTTCCAGCCGTCCGGTACCGGGATCAAAGAATTTTAAGTCAAAATCGTACTCTTGTGCTATCATCCTCCCGGTCTTCACCGCAAATACTTCGGTATAATTAAGGGCCTTGGGAAAATCAACGAACAAACGTTCTCCGTCCAAGGAAAAGGACAGGTTGGCCTGGGTAGAATCTCCGGTTGTTTTCATAGTAGAGATTTTATTATGCTGCGCGTCGAAAACCGCCAATTCCTCCCTGCTTATCACTTCCGCGCTTATGGGGCTGGCTGCTTGTCCCTGCACGGAAGAGCCGGTATCCTGATCAATGTTCTTTAGGACGTTCTTTATTTTTTCCTGCAAAACCATAAACCGCGGATCGTCCATATTTTCATCGAGTTGCGCTTGCATATAGTCTTTTCCTTTAAGCTTTATCACGGCTGTTAAAATATCTTCAATCTCAAACGCGCTCCAAATTATCAGAGAGCCCAGCCAGGTCGTAAACTTTGTCCCGGCTGGCTCCGAAACGAAATCCCCTAAATCAACCATTTTTACTTTCCACCTTCCGCCCTCACGAAACACGACAAAATTTTCAGGTCGGGGGTCCAAAAGATACCCGTGCGCGAGTTCGCAAAACTTAAAATACGCCTTGATCACTTCTTCGTCCAGTGCTTGTTTATCCTTGCGCTGATCTAGCGTGATATTCTTACCTGCTATGAACTCCTCCCTCCATTCGCTTAAATTTATGCCGTCTATGTATTCTTCGCTCCACACTTGCTGCCCCTCATCCGCGGCTCCGAGCGCGGGAATAAATTCGTATCCTTGCGTCCCTCTTAACGCGTTATTGATACCTACTGCCGTTTTATAATTGTCCCTGAATCGCTGCGTATAGCCGGTTTTATCGGCCTTAAGCGCAAACGAAGCCAATACCCTGTCCTCATTTAAAATATCCGCCTTCAAAACTACACTGTGCCTGCCCTGCCCGTCGGCGACAAGCGCAAGCCTCACGCCCGTCGCTTTTTCCTCCGATCTTTTCTCACCGTCGCTATATATCGCTTTTATTGAATCCGTGATAAACCGGGGGTTGCTCAAGGTATTTTCCACCCTCTCAATAAGCGCTGACTGCAAAGCTTCTTGCGCAGATTGTTGCCAGTGTATCTGTATTGCCTTAGCGTATAGCCCGGCCGCAGCCGGCGAGCCGACCGATACTCCGTCCGATTGCGCGTCGCTCATTACATTTTGCCCGCCTAAGTTAGCCTCTGGGTTATTGACTTCTGCGGCTATGAAACAGTCCTGAAAAGAATAAGCAAACGGGTCGTAACTGAAGTCGTGGACCTGACCCAGCACTATTTTTCTGTAATTCTTTTCGGCAATCACTCTTTGGATCTCCGAGCGGTTGGAATGAATCGATGCATTAGTGGGGACCAGTACTGCATCACAGCCCAACTCCCGCGCCAGATCCGCCGCATACGATATAAGGTGGCCGAAGATAGCTGCAGCGGACACTCTTGTGAGCAGGGACACGCTGGGGTTAATGCCCGGCAGCACAAGATATTGTTTGCCGTTGTCGGTAATAAGTAATATGTGCATGCCGCCCTGGGCGATCTGCTCGTCATCCCATATTATCACGTTCATGAAATCCGGATTTGCCCAGAGCTTTTTATCCGGAGCAACGCATACGCCCATGTTTAACCCCGCCACCCCATGCGCCTTTTTCTTAGACACTTCGAACCTAAGGAGCACGCTTTTAATGCTCGAGTGGAATTCAAATTTGCTGCCTATCTCTGACTGCATTGCCCTGTATTCGTTGCCCTGAAGCTTGCTGGTAATCGTGAAAGATTCCTTGCCGGGCTGTGGCTCAAATCTTAATTCTTCTAGCACCTTGGCGATTTCGGCAATAGTTGTTTTATCTTGCAGACCATCCCATATCTTATCCAATACATCAACATCGTCTAACCGCAGCGCCCCTGCAATAGCTGTTTTTCCCGCTTCCGGATCGTTACGGAAACGCTTCATGATATTAATAATCGCCTGGGCCTTCCCTTCAGTGTTTTCAATCTTCCTTTGAAACATTTGATTAATCGTTGCCTGGTAGTCTCGCTCATTATCTTCACTTTGTGTTCTGTATGCGAGTATGCATTCCGCAACCAAATGACCTAACGTATCCCCCATGAACTCTTTTAAGCTCATTATGCTCTCGTACGTATGCAACGACTCCGGGAGTTTCTGCCCGCGGGTGCAGCGGAAATAAAGGTATAGTCTCTTTAAAAAGTCTCTTTTTTTGCTTTCATCGCGGAAATTGTTTTCCCGCCAGCAGGCGAGCAGGTCCTTTCCGATGCCCGCGATTTCTTTCGCGTTCATCGTCTCTAGAGGCTGGCTGTTTGTTTCCCTTACTGCCTCTAAAATAGTGCTCCATTTTGTAAGGTCGGGCGGCCTGGAAGGATCTTTGAGGCTCATCCTGCCTGTTGACGCCTCATATCCTTTCGCCCGTAGCTCGGCGGGTATCTTTTCCGTATCTTCTGAGCGGTCCTGGCGCGAGCGATACAAAGCGGCGTATTGCCTGTTTTCGCTGGTCACCGCCGGAGGGAACACGTACATTAACATGGCTTCAAAAAATGGGTAATTTTCTACGCTGGCCGAATCCCCCTGCACAATCTTGGCGCGTATTTCCTCACAGCGTTGTTTTAATTCTCCCAGTTGCTCCGGAGAATCCTTATACGATTGGTATATTTCAATGATGGGGTACGGCACTTCATTTAAAAAAGCGGCGATTGATTGCTGCTGCGAGGATACGGGCTTGGGGATAACGCCGCTAGTAAGCCCTTTAATAATAAAATTGTTCAGTAAATTATAGGCCAGCTTGCCGTGGTCCTCTATCAGCTTTTTCAAGAAGAGCAGGTCCTCCTCTGATTCTATCGCCCCAAAACGCCATATTCGCTCTATTGCTTGTAGACATAAAAATGCGCCTTGTGTTTGATTGAAGATCACGGGTTTAATAAAGCTGCTCCAGGCAGAAGGAAACTTTTGTAATAGGGGCAGCAGCAGCGATAATCCGGAAGCGATATGGGACTGGACCCCTTCAGACCTTCTCAAAAATTCAATTAAATCCTCTCCTATTTTACGGACATCGCCTTGTCCGGAAATGTAATACTGCAAGATTACGGCCATTGCCGATTCTAATATTTCGCCCCCCCCTTCGAGGGTGCGACAATATTGCGTAAGGCCATCGGTGGCACCAAAAAATTCCCCGCTTTCTTGGCCGTTATCAATGGTCTTTTCTGACACTATTTGCCCGGCGATCCTAATCACATATTCATCCGTAATGTTTTCTGATCTCAGATACCTGAGAAACTGCCCTACGCTTAAAAAATCCCCTTTCATAAGCGCGGAAAACACTTGTTGTGTATATTCGTCTACATAAAAACCGGAATCCAGCTTTTCTTTAGCGGCTCCTAACACGCGGTTAAGGGTGCTGTATCTCTCTTGCTCGCTCAACAACTCCGGTCTATAGCGGCCGATATTGCTTAAAATTTTCGCCAGCAAAGTAAAATGCGCGGCCTCCCAGTTTCGGGATTTAAATTCCTCGTATCTTTCGGCAGCCAACAAAGCATTCACCGCATCTACCACGTGCTCCTTGGTGATGTGCCTTGATAGTTCCCGCTTGCCTGTTAACTCCTGTAACCGCAAAACAGATTTTATCCGCATAGCTCTACTTTCGCCTTTTGCAGCTGAAAACAAAGAGTCGAATATAGGCCTGTAGTCCGCCTCTATTTTGCCGTTTATCGCGCCCCGGGTAATCAAATATGCGTAAGTCGACCCCAGGCCTTCGGCAGCGCTTTCGGAACTCATCGGCTCTTCAATCTTCTCCTTCCATTTCGCATCTATGCTTTCTAAAGAAACTTCGCCCCGAATAACTGAAGCGCCGTACAGAGGGCCTAAAGCCCTTGCCGCGGCAAGCTGAACTTCATAGACATCCCCCTTCATTATATTTTCTAAGGAAGAAATATCTATCCTCTTGCCTTTTTCAATTAAAGCTAAATAAATAGGGCCTAACGCGGCGGCAATTGCTTTGCGGATAAACCAGTTGTGAGCATAGTGTAGCCATTCTTCGAATACCGATAAATCTACTTCCTTACCCTGCTGAATCAGGGCTAAGTAGATGAGTTTCAAGTCATTCATTGCCTCGATACGCTTGTCCTCGTGCCACCTGAAGTCATTCAACTTAGCTTCTAAGGCCGATACGTCGATTACCTTTTTTTCGGTTTTACTGGTTACATCGGCGCGGACTTGCAATGCGTAACTACGGGCATTATGGCTTAACTTGCTAAATTTCGCGTTAACTTCGGCCGAGGTTATTTTTCCTCGATCCAATAACGCGTAATAGATAGGAACTAATATTTCTGATCCTGACTGGTCCTCAAAGGATTTGCGCTGGTCGGGTAAATTCTTTTCCAAGGCGTCCAGATCAATGTCGATTTCCTTGCCTTGGTTGATCAGGGCTGCATAAATCATTCCCAGGGACCTGCCTATATACATGCGTAAATGGTAATCGCCTCCATCCGTTTCCTTGAGCAGGCTGGTAAAAGGGGTCAGGCCTACTTTGGCGCCTTGCGCTATCAAGGCTGCGTAAATATAACCTAGGCTTATGGCGGCCATAGACCGGTCTCTGTCTCCTGCAGCAAGGTTGTTGCCGTTTAGGATGTTTTCTAGCGATATGATTGTCTTTATGGCGTTCGCGGACGTAGCCTCAATCGGAGAGGAGGCGTCTAAAGGAACGGTTATTGACAAAGCCACTGAAGAGCCGTCTTTTTCATTCCTGAATACAACCGCGTCCATGATGCCCAATTCCTCTTGCGCAATTTTTTCCACCTCGGAAATTACATCAAATGAAGCTTCGGCTTCCGGGGGCATAAAATACACAAACAGTATCTTACCGCCGGGTGCCACAATCTCTTTAGCCCGGGAGAGGTACCGCAAGACGCTTTCCCTTGCTGTTTCCCTGGCTCCGTAAATATGCATATAGGTCCACATATTGTAAAATAAAACGGCTTCCGGCTTATTTTGTAAAGGTAGTTCGTCCAGGAAATCTTGAGCAAAAAAATCATGATGGAATGTGCGAAAGTCAGTATTCTCGATCCCGAAGTGTTGCAATTGGTCTACGTTGATTACGTTATAGCCGTCTGCCTTTAACGGATTACGGCCATAGCCGATATTCAAAACCGTTCCTTCCTGTAACCCTGTCGCCTCCAAGAGTTCACGCAGATTATGCGAAGCTTCTTTACTGTAAGACCCCTCATGATCTAAAGGATGGTCGACAAATCTGACTGTTTTCACCGGAGAGCTGAATGTAGACACGTCATCAACGGACAATCCTAATTGCTTAATAACAGAATTCCTTATTGCTGACCATTTCTCCACTGAAGCCTGCAAACCCGGCTTGAGGGGGTCATTATCCTTGAGCGCAGCTGCATGCTCTTGCGTCCTGTTCGCGAAATGATCGGTGTTCCTTATGAAATTTATCTTGTACCCTGCGGGCAGCCTTTCCATGCGCTCAAGCACCCAATCAACGAGCAGTTCCTCCAAGATAAAATATGGAAATGTACCCCAGGCGCTTACTAAACCATTTTCTTTGCTGAGGCCTCCGACTACATCGCGCTCAACCATGGCCGCTTCACCCAACACGTAAAATCCGGCCTGGTCAGCCACCTTCTCAAGAAACACGGCTAAATCATGTATCAGCTGCCTTCGTCCTACAGCGACCTGGCGCAGGGCCGCCAGATACGCTGTTTCTATTGTTTCCACCCGTTCATACCACTGCACAGCTTGCGCTTTTTTATCCTTGAAGCTTTCCTCGGCATTAATTTTTCCCCGCAAATCGAAAAAGGCTTTCTTGGTTTCTTCCACAAGGCCGTCCAAAGCGCTATCGCTGGTGTCGTTTTTCAGCCGTTGCTCGATGTTCTTTCGTATTTGTCGCGCGTCTTCCTTGTATTCGCCGGACCGAGGGACTGCGGGTAACGGCGCATCTGACGGGTAATCACTCCTGCGTATCATCGCCGCTATTTCTTTAAACGCGCTTATAATTTTTTCTTCGCCGAACAAGGCCGCAAAAAGCCTCCTTGCTTCGGTTTTACGGCTTTCGGTAACAAATTTTGTATAGGTATCATCCGGCGTGAAGCCCTGGCGCATTTCTTCATCAGGCAGCACATACTCTGTAATACCGAATAGATCCATAAGCTGCCTTACGGTTGTTTTCACGTCCGAAGCCGTTGCTTTTCCTTGCGCGTCAATCAACGGCCTGACATGAAAATCGTGCAACAAAGCCGCAATGAATCCAATCGCCGAGTCTCCACCGCTCAGACCAAGTTGTTGCAACAGGCGTAACATGATATACGCAGTGTCCAGGTTATGCCACTCTCCATGATAGTCCTGCAATGAAGGCGCACCGTCCGGCACTTCATCTTTATCGCCCATATCTCGATAGATTCCATCCACCAGCCCTAACAGCTCTTTTGCAAGCCCGTCCCTTCCTCTTTCAAAACCTTTCAGTTGCGTAAGCGCCTCGGGGATAAACCGCTTCAATAACCCCTGCCTCATCTGAGCCCTTGACTCGAATATCGCAACTTTTTGAGTAGCCGGTGAAGATGTTTCCTGAACTCCAATTGGCGAACTGGCTGACTGCGCCTGTTGCGAAGGAGAGCTCATTTCTTCGCTATCGACCACTTCGGGTATGCCGTCCTCTTGCGTGACCACTTTCAGCCTGTTTACCTGAAAGCCGGGGAATACCTTGTCTATCGCTTCCCGCGCCCTTGCTGTTTGCAAATTCTGCACCATCCAGACCATTGCCGCGGAGACTTCGTTGAAATGTTCTCTTGTGCCGTCGGATGCCCCGCTTATTAGATGTGCTATCTCTTCAACGTAAATTTCAAAAAACTTGACGGGATTGGTAAACATCGAACGGTTAAATCCGATTACATTGCCCGACTGCACCCCTGCGACACCCATTGTCGCGCCCCTGCTATTGGTGGCCTTTTCAAAAACCCTGTAGTCTATGGTACGCGCGTTTGCGTGCGGGAAGAGGGCCTGTTCCTCGTCTAACAAACGGGCAAGGTCCAACAGCCCTTGCTCTCGATCGGTAAGCTGACCTGGATCTAAAAATTCAATTTGAGGATGAATCACCTCTACGTCAAAAGGAATCCCTTTTCCGTTTGCCCATAAAGCCGAAGCTATCTCTTGATTCATATGGACCACTTTATACTCTATAAATTTCGCCTCAATTTCTGCAGAGCTCAATTCTGACTTAAGCACCGCGTTTTCACCAAACATCTGCCTAAAAACCCCTACCCATGCTTGCGCATCAAATGATTCTAATTGGCTTAAATCCTGGAATTCATGATATTTGCCATGGGGAGAACGGGCTGCGGCTGTGATAATGCTTTTGATAAGCTCTTTTGAGGCTATCCTGCTTAAAATCGCCCCTACCGCAGCCCTTAAGTCATTGTTACTCGGAATGTCCCTATCCGGGTTTATGGTCAAACTTTTGAAATTATAACTGAGGAGCAGCCGTTCTTTTTCTTCGCTGGTCAACAAGAAATCTTTGACATAAATCGTGCCTTGTTCTAAGGAAACGACATCTCCCGCCTCGGTCGATTCTAGCGGCTGAGGATTTTCTGCAGCCAACCCCACTTCTTGGTGGCGCAGCACCATTGTTTTTATTCCCCTGACAACATCGATTAATTCATTAAAGTGTTGCCTGGCATCAGGCTTATCTTCAGGGCACGCTATGATGGTTTCCGAACCCGCTTCTTGTTCATTTTTATACAGCTTGAATCCCAGCCTGTCATATTCATTGCGCTGGCCTTTTCCTTTATCTATGTACACTTTATATTTAAAAGCCTCTGCCAGCCAGGCCCGGGAGCGAAGCGTTACGTCAAAACCAAGCCTGATACACGCCGCAGTGGCTAATTTCAAGCCTTCTCCAAACTGACCTACCTGCTGGCTTGCGCTGGTTGATTTATCGCTGCCAAAATGCCGTAGATACTCTTGATCATATCCGTTTTCAGTAGTATCTCTAAACCTGATCGCTACGATCTGTTCATTGTCGTATTGCGAAAACTCTGCCCAATCTTTCCATGCGCTGTCTCCCTTGATTTTAAACTCTACCCTCGCATGCGCCTTTTCTTGCTGCTGGGCGCTATCATTAGATTCTCTCACCGCATCTGCGTGGTTTTGCAGGAAATCGAGCGCTATTCTCAATGTGCCCCATCGCTCCTGCCTATAATCAAGAGAAAGCTGCAATTTAAACTCATCCAGGCTTTCACGACTGTATGTTAAGTCGGTCTTGATCCCTATATCTTTGAATAGCCTGAACAAGGTGTAATTCAACGCAACCAGCTTTTCCCCTGCTTCCATTGCCTGGCGCGAAGAGTTGCTTTGAAAATCCGATGAGCTTGCCAGCATTGCGTCATCGCCGTATAATTCATAGAATGCCTCTTTCCAAACCGCTTGGTTGGCGGGCTTGCCCCATGCTTTTTCTAACGCCAGAGATTCGAAAATCTTCTGCGAATCGCTGGTAGCGTAGCCTCGGTTACAAGTATAGCGTTCTTTACTTTCTGCCACAGCCTTAATAATGCGCTTAATGACCTCTTTATCGGTAAGCGCCAGAAGAATTTTTCCTATTTCCGCAAGGATTTCCGCTGAGAGCTGGTCCCTATCCCTGTTTATCTCTGCTTCATTAAGGCTGTAATTAAACAATATTCTTTGTATGTAGACGTTCTGAATGTGTTGAAGGAAACCCCGTATAGAGGTAACTTTATAGCCCCTTACATAAATATTTGGTTCCCGGTCATCGCCATGCTCAAACGCCCGGCCATTTCTTGACTGCGCTACTACTTTGGCATCGGGAGAAAAGTCTAATACTAAATTATCGGTATCCATAACCGCGTCAAATATTTTTTTCGTTGGATTCACGATTATTGTCTGTGAGCCCTGTATCGATGGTTCCTGAACAATTGATTTGAAGGCTACTGAGCGAGTGGTAATCGTCCGTTTCTTATTCTTAATTTCTACCGGCCTGCCGAATAGCGCGGCCTCCCAGTTTTGAGATTTATACACTAACCCTACGCGTACAGCCTCGGGAAAACCTTGTGATTCTTGCTGGCTGCGAGTAGTTAATATTGCCGCGGCGAGCATCTTTTGCCCTTCGCCAAATTGTCCGCCCGGCAGATCTATGCCCAGAGATTCGAAAGCAGCTAATTTAGCGGATGAGAACTTGGCCGTTTTTTTGCCGTGGCTTAACCTATACTGGAGCATCTTAACGTCATAGCCATCGCCCTCATCAAAAAAAACTATTTCCTTTATATCCGTGTGAGATAGCCCTCTTGCCTTTGCTTCCGCAAAAGTGACCTTGGAGCTATCCTTCAATACCAAATATAGTCCCGCTTTTATTTGCTTTGCTGCGTCATGATTTCCTTCCTCATAAAGCTCTGCCATTCTGTTACGCGTTTCATCGACATGGTTTTGCGCGATATCTATCACTACCCTCCATGGCGGCCACCTCTCTAAGCCGCCAGCATCCAGGGTCTGATGTGTATCAATTATATCTTTTTCATCAATTGCTTCTTCTGGAGCGCTATTAGTGTCCGGTGCTTCAGGGGTAGGCGTTGGCAAAGGCGCTGCCGGAACGCCGGCAGCATCAGCGCGTAGCTCGACTTCCGATAGTACATATTCTCGAATCGCCCCCCGTAATTGACTCGGGTTAAACAATTTTTCCATGAGCGAATTAACATATACTGCCCTGCTTATAGGACCGGGGAATGCCTGTTCTGATTCAAGCGTCATCCACAATAGCGCCTCAGCAAGTATTGAGGATTGCCCTAATATAGAATCCTTATCCAAAAATGAATTCGAGAACAAGATTTCCTTACTGGCTTGATTCGCAAAACCCAGGCAATACTTGCCAACGCCACGCACTGGCTCGGCATCTTCAGAAAAGTATTTGAATGCCGTATCCGGATTAAGAATAAAATCAACTGCGCGAGATACGTCATCTTTTATAGTATCCGTTACATTGAGCTTTTTAATCAGGGGTTTGGCCAGCTGACCTAAGGAAGAAAGGTTGCCTCGTTTTACGAAGAACCATATTCTCAAGCGGTCAAACCAGCCAGGCGCGAGTCTGTTCAAAATAGTCAGCACCGCATCAAAACACACGCTTCTGCGTAGATCGGAAGGCACTTCTCTTGCTTTCAGCCGGATCTCTTCTATTTCTAAGAAACCGAAACCACTTTGCAAGGCGGGACTGGAAAGCTCTGTTTTTTGCGATTCTATCCGGTTTCCCGAAATAAGTTCCGCCTTGCCCTGCTGATCGAGATATCTTAGAATAAGCTTATACGATTCAACGTATATAGCATTTCCGTTACGGTCATCCTGCGGCTGGCTGTTAGTTTTTATAAAATTGTCCATAACCCCTGTGATCCTCTTAGAAGCTGCGTTGTCAGCCCGTGCCATTGCTTTTATGCTGCTGATCTGGTAAAGCACGTCTGTGAAGTGCGCCAGTTGCTCTTCTTTTACAAGGCGCGCCTGAGCAGCTTTAGTGATCTCGCCTTGTTGCAATAGATTTTCTGTCCTGGCAAACACGTTTGCCTCTATGCTTTTGGCAAGAGGAGCGATATCCATTCCCATAGCAGAAAATTGACTGCGCAAAGCTTGCAAATTGGTCTCAATTGCTTCGTCGCTCGCCCCCCTGAATAAAAGATGGACCGCTTCATGGGTCATAATGCTCTTTAAACGGTGCTGGCCTTCGGGGGTAGCGATTTCTTCTTTTAGTAGATGGCGGGCATGTACCACAATATTTCCCGCATCGTCAATAGTGCCGTCATTGTGCGCCGTGCCTACTAATTGTCCGTTTTTGTCATAATATTCGTACACCGTACGGTCAACGCTGAATTGCGCCTTCTGCAATGCATCTGATAGTTTTTCTCCGTCGTGTTGCGGGTACTGAGTATCCTTATCATTCTCGATAAACCCTATCAGTTCAGTCCTGGCTCCTGCGACCGCGCCTCGATTAAGTGCCGACTCAGGGATGTTCTTTTCTACCGTCTTGATATCTTTGGGCCTGTTCGCAAGCGCAGTTCCGTCACCGACGTATAAAATAATATCGTATGTAAGCGCAGCCAGTACGATACGGCCCAGCTGGCCTAAAAACTCCCTTCTGGTCACCGGCGAGCCGGCGGCGTCTTCTGCCCATACTCCAAAATTATCCTCATCATGAACCGAATCCCAACGCTGCAGACCTTTATTGTAATCTCTTCTTATAAACATCCAGCCTTCAGGGGAGACCGCTAACGCGGCCGGATAAGGCTCGCCATTTCTTGCCTTTTCAATAAATTCAACGCTGGCTCCCGGTAACGCCTTACCTATCGCCTGCCTTAGCGAAGCGATCAGCCGCTCTTTGCCTTCTTTGAATTCGATATATTTTTCATCCAGATTATAATAAAGCATTACTTTTAGCTTTTGGATGTTCTTTTGCTCCGGCAGCAAGCTGACAAAATCATCGGTTTGCGCGTTTAACGCCTTAAAACCTATCAAATCAGAGATAAAATATAAGTGCCCCAATCCGTAATAGGAATCCGCGCCTGTATTGGCATAAAAAGCTACCCCTACGCAGCTACGAAGATCATCTGTGATTAAGCGTTCGTTGGGTTTAAGATCTTTTACTACAACTGCTTCTGATTCGGCTACATCGTAGTATGTAAGGCCGTTTTCTTTATTATCTACGGCCTTAACGGCGCTTTCCTTAAATCCGGCAAGCCTGCTATGGGAATAACCTTTGAGCCGGTTATCGCTGCTTTGTTCGCGAGAAGGCAAAGGTAACTTTAGCCCAAGATACCAATCGATTTCATTTTGTAGCGCTTGCGTGGTGACATCGGTAAAAGGAAGGTACATTACTTGCGTGGGGATCAGATTCGCCTCTGCGAAAACGCCGAAAATTTGACCTGCCTTCATATTTATGTTAAACCACAGTCTATCTAACTTGCTCAAACTGATTGGCTCGCCTTCTTTTGGCGCCCTAAAGCCTTTTGCTTCAAACCTTCTTAACAACCCGGGATGGCCGGTCACCAACTCAAACCGGTCATAGCCCATTTTTTTGAATTCGCCTGCAACGGCAGGCAAGGAGGCAAAAAAAGCGTCTAAATCTTGCTCAACCTCTGCCCGCTTCTTTTCACGCTCGTAGCCGAATCGGAGATCCATAAGGTGGACCCTCAATACTTTTTCGCCCGCATTCTTATGCTTCTCCAATGTCACGCAGCCGAACCGTTGCGGAACATTTTTTCCCACTAGTCGACCGGAATAGTAATTGTAAAACTGCCATGTATTAACCAACGAGCGTAGCACTTGCGCGCCGATAGAGGAGTTAACAGTTTGCTGCGACGGCGAACTGACGGACGCTATCGGCTGCCCCATCTGACGAAGATCCGTATCATAAGACAAGAGCCCCTGGGATTTAAAATCCGCGGCTGTCGGCTCTGCGGGAGAGCCGAGGTTTTTCAATAACTCCTGTAACGCCTTTGCCCTTGCGTCGGCATCATTATGCTCTAGCGTTTTCTCTAGTAACTTAAAGGGCGTTTTTCCTGCTTCATAGCCATACTTCGCGAGAAAATCAGGGAATAAATGTTCTTTATGATGGGTTTTCGCAAATTCAGCCACTAACTGCAAGCCCCTGATCCTATCAAATACAGTTACCTCGCCATTCTTGTTGTTGCTTTTTGAAAAATACTGGTTCAATTCATACAAAAGCATCATTGTCAATGCCGCCTTGGATGAATTCCTGTAGCCTAAGTTCAAGGAAACCTTATACTTGCCATCTTCCTTTGAAACAAAAAACACATCTTGCTCATCTGCCGCCGGACGCATAAACCCGCCTGCTTCTATGCTGTCGCTTACCCGCTTAAGCACATCATTCCAGCGGAAGAAATATTGCGCTTTCTGAATTACTTCGGTGGGTTTATTTGACACTATGCTCTCAGCGGCCACATTTCCCGGCTGAAAAGCAAATGACGCGTTTTCTTCCAGCACGATGATTCCAGAAGTGGGGATATAGAACCCCCTCTGCCCTAAATTAAAAATCTCTAACTGGGATTGGTGCGGGAACAAATAATTTACCTTGTTTTTACCCTGAGGCATTGCCTTCTTCACTCCTTCTTCTATTTGTGGCCAGATTTGTTCTTTTGTCATGCCTAAAATGATTTCTTTTAAGGCGGGCACATCGGAAGTGTTGAAAGAAGTGGTGGTGGTATACACGCCCTGGCTATAGGGATAGCGCTTTTTAATTTCGCCTAAATAGGACTGAGCGCTAGCGCAAGACAAAATGATTATGCATTTCGTTCCGCTTTGAAGATAGTCCAGCTCCGGGGCCTCGCTCAGGGCAGGAGATAATGTGCCCCCCATGCCGGTATGGCCGCTATAAACGATCGTGGGGACCTTCTCATTGGCCATGTCTTGGAATATCCTGACCTGGTAGTTTTTCGGATCGCCCGAAGTATCTAGATAAATGGTCACTTTTTTGCCATTCACCATACCGGTAAAAACCGTTCTTTCTCCCTCCCCCTGCTCGGTTAATTTGAGATCCCCGACAAACATGTTTTTATACACTTCTGCCTGCAGGGGAATATACGCCCTGATGTTCAATTCTTTATTAGGATTTTTACGGCCGAATATCTCTTTATAGGGTAGGCTTTCGGCTTGATTCAGCGCATTTAAGTTACTCACTATTTCGGGATATTGCCTATCTAAAAAAATTTTCTCGCCGTCGCTCATTTTGGCTACCCCGCCCATGATCGAGAATGAATACAGGATCTTTTTTTCCTGCTCCTTTGCGTTTATCGCAAAATCAAAGAGCGTTTTCACCAGTTTGCATTTTAGTGCTTCCGATTGGGTCAAATTATCAAGCGTTAAGGCGAAAACAACTGTGTTAAAATCGTCTGGGCTTACCAAAGAGGGATCACTGAATTTTTCAGCAGCGTTATTGATCAACGGCAGGAACATATCGCGCAAATCTTGTCTCTTGCTCACGATTTTACTCAACCCGTCTGCCACATAATGCATTTTATCGATAAGCTTGAACATGTTCCTGCATGAAAGCTCGTCAGCCAGTTCTGGCTGGGACACGAATAACTGGAGCAGAAGTCCCGCGGCAGTCATCCTGTCGTATGCAATAAGGCCTTCGTCATTAAATACGCCTTTGAGAATACCGGCGGCCTTTTCTTTCCCCAAGATATCAGCGATAACCGTCACCAGATGCCAGCGCGCAGTCCGATCGTCTTCTTTCATGAGCATGTCCTTAAGGAGGCTGACTGCTTCCTGGGTTTCGGATAGTTTCATTAATTTCTGCATCGCGATAAACCTGACATTAAAATCATTATCGTATAAAAGCTGTTTATAAATTTCTGCCTTTTCTGCGCCCTTCGCCATTTCGGCTTTCCAGAATAGATCCATCTTATCTTCATCCAGGTAAAGCCGCCCGCTTCTTTTGAAATCCGCCTCTTTTATAGAATAGTAGTAGTTTTGTATGTATTTTCCCTGAAGCTCAAGAAAAGACATGCTTGCCACAAACAAAGCAAACACAACGGCCAAGGTCTTTTTCCAGCCGAATCTAATATTCCCCGAGGCTTTGATTTCGCCGCTTGTACTCTCCTGATCTATTGATCGGGTTTCGTCTTGATTCTTTACGGGCGAGCTGACAGCAGACGGCTCCATTATAGAGTCGATTTTCTGTAACGACGGAGCTGACAAGGGCGCACGCCCTTTGTTCCTTAGCGACACTATTCTCCTATCAAGATTTTTGGCGTCTTTATTGGTGATCACTTCCACGGCCGTGTCTGCGTACATTTCCTTGACGCTTCTCCGGGAGGCGCTCAGTAAAACAAGCCCATCCGTAGCAAGTCTTTCCTTAGCCTGTGCCATCAAATTATCAAAAACATGCTTCGGCATCTTTGCCGTCTTAAAAGCGCTGTCCTGAACAAAATCAACGGTATCGGGCGCATTAAAAATAACCAGGTCGTATTGACCGGATAGGCCGTTAAATTCCTGCTCTTCAGTAACTTGTAACACCCTAACCTCTCCGTTAGTTATGCTGCCGGGAAATAAAAGGTCAAAGTTAAATTTGGTGTTATCCTTTGCTTCTGGCTGAATATCTATTGCGTCAAGGTTAATGGTTAAGTTCGCCTTCTTTGACTGATAATACGCAGTTAATGCATCTAATCCGGCTCCAGTGCCGAGCACTAATACACGGATATGATTCTTATTAAGCCTGCGCAACTGTTTTGCGACTGTGCTTACTGTATCTTTGACATTCTCGGCGAACAAAAAGGAAAGTCTAAGGTTTGCCCGCGGATCATACACGAGGGGATCTAGCGCTATTGCCCCCTTGCCTGTAAACTTTTCTAAATCATCCCTTTGTAAGGCATCTGCTAAGCCTCCTATTACTTTGTATTTATTTTTTTGTATCTCTGCTTCCAGCTCTGATAATTCCTGTTTTTTCTCTGCGCTTAACGTCTTTTTGCCTATGCCCAACAACCAATCTACTGCCATATTGAACCAGCCTGGACGTCCGGTTACGATGACTGGCTGGGCGATGCTTGCTGCTCCCGCGCCGGCGGAAGGAGAGCTTAAGCTTTCTTCAGTTACTGCTTCTGGCAATGCTTCCACTATCGGGGTAAAAGTAAACGGATGCGCCAGGTCTTTTGGAATCTCCACGTAAGCCTTGACCCCCTGTCCGGTTATGCTTTTGGAAAGTGGCGAAGAGTCCGGCGGGTTAAGCAACGTCAGGATGGTAGTGAGAGAGCTGAAGGTTTTAGACTGGCCTGGCGCAAGGAGGTTGTTACCTTCAAATAAATTAACGTTTAAATTCATCCCGCCGCTCATATAGCTTCTTATAGTCTGCCCGAAAGAGCCGGAAACCGGGATTTTCAGATTATATTCGCCCTGCTTGAACGATTTCTGGTACTCTTTAAAATAGGTGGTCTTTGACCAGGGCGCTTGGGAAACAAGGCCGGTAAGGTTCTTTTTGTCTATCAGATAGCTATACAGCCCGCCCTTGCCGTAGAATCTCGACTTAAACCATTGGGCGATGATCAAAGAGTAATACACCTGCCTAAGAGGAGCGTATCGCTTGGCGGTATTGATTTCTTTGGTGAGCTTGGGGATTATAAGCTCTCTGATCAACTGGGAAGAATACTCGTTCAGGGCCTTTAAACGATCGTCCTTGAAACTGTAGAGATTTGAATCTTTCAAATAATCCTGTTCAAGCATTACTTTTAAGGTGGCTTTATAGACATAGGCGTTTGACTCTGTTTCGCGGATAATGATTTCTCCCGGTACGATCCAGGGGCGGGTAAGCGTAGGGATGGTGAGATTATCGGAGCCGAAAAGCTCTCCTGCTTTCTTGTAAAGTTTGTCCCAGTATTCTTTCCCTTCGGAAGTCTGCGGCGAAGTGGCGTTTGCAGTGTCTTTCTTGAGCTGCAGGTCTGCTTCCAGGAGAATCTTTCCTACATCGGTTTTTGCTAAATCATTATCAATGATCCTATCTTCTGAATCAGGCCGCAAATTAACCCAAAAAGAATCATTAGGAAGGGAAATACCCACAAAGAAGTAGTTAAGCAGAGTTTTGGTAGTATCTTCAACCGCTGGTTTTTTAAGATGGTTCAGATCGCCTTTATCTAACAGCAGATTAAAGCTATTATTGAGATGGTCGTAAGAAAGGTAACGTAAATGCAGCGGCCTGAACTTGTCTTGAATAAGGGAAGCGCGTAGCTGCGCAATGTGGCCTGAAATATCCAGTTCGCCGGCAATCTGGGCAAAACCGGCTTGTTGGATAAAGAAAGAAAAGCACAATAAAAGAGAAATGAACTTGGTAACCTTCCGTGGCATTTTTATTAATGCTATGTGTTGTATTCTGGTGGAATTAGGTTTATCAGCCGTTATTGATTAAAGTATGCAGTATAGGTAAGGGAACTTCAAGGAAATCAAGGGGTTTGGAGAAAACGGTTTCTTTTATGCGGGGGGGATTACCAGAACGAATTCGCCGCGGGGGCGCTGTTTTTGGAAATGTTCAATGAGGAGAGAGGGTGTTTGTCGTAGCACTTCTTCGAATTTCTTGGTAAGCTCTCTGGATAGCGCGATGTTTCTATCGCCAAATATATCCCGTATATCCTGTAATGTTTTAAGGATCCTGTGGCAGGATTCATAACATACGATAGTGCAATCGAGTTCTAAGAGCTCTTTTAAGCGATTTTGCCGGGCTAAGCTTTTATTAGGCAGAAATCCTTCAAAAATGAACCGGTGCGCCGGCTTTCCGGAAAGTACCAGCGCATTGATGAAGGCGGTCGGGCCGGGGATAAAAGTCATTTCGATATTGTACTGTATGGCCAGATTGATGAGGTTATAACCGGGGTCTAAGACCCCCGGGGTGCCGGCATCTGAAACCAGGGCTATGTCTTTTCCTTCTTTTAAAAGGCCGAGGAGGTATTCACCCTTGATAACGCGGTTATGCTGAAAAAAACTGGTGGTGGAAGTCTTAATGCCGTAGCGGTCAAGCAAGATCCTAGTGTGGCGCGTATCTTCGCAGGCGATCAGGGCCACGCTCTTGAGCACTTCGATAGCCCTGAACGTGATGTCTCCTAAATTGCCTATGGGGGTTGCGACTATGTACAACAAGGGGTTTATTCTACAGTAACGCTCTTTGCTAAATTACGCGGCTGGTCAACGTTACAGCCCCGCTTTACCGCAATATGGTAAGCGATCAACTGTAGCGGCAGGACCACCAAAAGCGGGGAGAACAATTCATCGCACTGGGGAACATAAATCACTTCCCTGGTCTGGTCTTTGATCTTGGCATCCTTGCTGCTGGCGATGGCGATGATCTTTCCTTTTCGGGCCCGGATCTCCTGCAGGTTCGAAATCATCTTTTCATACACGTGCGATTCGCAGGTAATACAAACCACTGCGCGGTATTCATCGATCAGGGCAATGGGGCCGTGCTTCATCTCTCCGGCGGCGTATCCTTCGGCGGGGATATACGAGATCTCCTTTAATTTAAGCGCGCCTTCGAGGGCGGAGGGAAAGTTGACGTTTCGTCCCAGATAGAGAAAAGACCCGAAGTGGGAATGCTTACGCGCCAGGCTGCCGATAGCAGCCTGGCCTTTCAGTATCTCCCCCTGCTGCGCGGGGATCTTCTTCAGCTCGGCGATATATTTAGTTATCTTTTCCTGGGAAAGAAGGCCTCTTATTTCCGCCAGATAAAGAGCGAATATATAAAGCGCTATGAGCTGCGCGGTGTAGGCCTTGGTGGAGGCGACTCCGATCTCGGGACCCGCATGCGTATAGATCACCCCGTCGGATTCCCTGGTCAAGGTCGAGCCCAACACGTTACAGACCGCAAGCACTGCTGAGCCCATTCTTCTCGCCTGTCGAACGCCGGCCAAGGTATCCGCTGTTTCTCCGGACTGGCTTATGGCAATCACCAGGGTGTCCCGATCGATGAGCAGGTCGCGGTACCTGAACTCGCTGGACACATCTACTGCCGTAGGAATCCCGCAAAGCGACTCCAATACATATTTGCCGACGTAACCCGCGTGATACGCCGTGCCGCAGGCGACGATCGCGATATTCTTGACAGACTTAAGACGCTCCTCGGGGATCCTTTGTTCTTCAAACATTATCCTGTTGGAGTCTTTTTTTATCCGCGCGCTCAGGAATTTCTCTATTACTCCGGGCTGCTCGTTTATTTCCTTAAGCATGAAATGCTTATAGCCCTGCTTCTCCGCCTCTTCAATATCCCATGCTATCCTGGTAGGGGTTTTAGCGACTTTCGCGCCTTTAAAATCGGTGACCGCATAGCTGTCTTTGGTCAATACCACAAGCTCGTTTTCGTTCAGAAAAATAATGTCTTTGGTGGAATCTAAAATTGCAGGCACATCGGAAGCCAGGAAATTTTCATTTTTCCCGATGCCCGCGATAAGAGGGCTGCCTAACCGCGCGCCTATAAGTTTGTCCGGCTCGCGGCTTGAGATAACCGCGATGGCAAAAGAGCCCTCTAATTTAGCAATAGCCTTCCTCACCGCATCTTCAAAACTTCCATTTTTATAAAACTTTTCGATCAAATGCACGATCACTTCGGTATCGGTCTGACTGCTGAACCTGTGGCCTTCTTTACTCAGCTCTTTTTTCAGCTTCGCGTAATTTTCGATGATGCCGTTATGCACCACTACGATTTCACCTTTACAATCCGAGTGAGGGTGGGCATTGACTTGATTCGGGGCGCCGTGAGTAGCCCATCGTGTGTGCGCAATCCCCACGACTCCGCTGAGGGGTTTTTTGTGCAAGAGGTGCTCCAGGGCACTGATTTTCCCGGGCGATTTTCTTAGGGAAATCGCTTTTTTGTTCGACAGAATAAGGGCCATGCCGCTTGAGTCATACCCGCGGTACTCTAAACGCTTAAGCCCGCTTAAGAGTATGGGCTGCGCCTGCCTTTCGCCTATATATCCTACTATTCCGCACATTTGAGCACCTACAGCTTTTATTTAGCGAAACTCCGACGAGTGCATTAAAATTTTCGCAGCGAAGCAAAGAAAATTTTAATGCGGCATACGAGTTGGAGTGAACGTAAAAATCCACGTCCCCACGGGGATTTGAACCCCGGTCGAGAGCTTGAAAAGCTCTTGTCCTAGACCAGGCTAGACGATGGGGACAAAATTTTTATTCCGCGTCCGGGACAACTAACGCGACTGAAGAAACGAGGTCTTTGTCTTCCAGCTTGATCAAACGCACGCCCTGGCTGGCGCGTCCCGTAGCGCGGATGTCTTTCATCGCGCATCTTAAAAACATGCCGTTCTGAGTGATCATCATCAACTCGTCACGGTCGGAGACTGTTTTTAAGCGTACCGCGCGCCCATTCTTTTTAGTAACCTTTATATTAATGATGCCTTTGCCGCCTCTTCGCTGGATCCGGTACTGGGCAATCGGCGTGCGCTTGGCAAATCCCAACTCGGTCACGGTAAGCACGGTATCGTCTTTCTGGCCAAGCTGCATGGAGATCACGTCATCGCTCTTGGCCAAAGCAACGCCCCTTACGCCACGAGCAGCCCTGCCCATAGGCCGCACCTGCGACTCCGGGAAACGGATCGCTTTCCCTAACCGCGTAGCAAGAAGCAAATCCTGTTTACCATCGGAAAGCTCAACATCGATCAACGCATCTTTTTCTTCCAGCGTGATAGCGATAATGCCGCTTTTACGCAGATTCTCATATTCGCTTAATTGTGTCTTTTTAATATAGCCTATCTTGGTCGCCATCACAAGAAACTTGTCTTCGCTGAATTCTTTCACCGGTATGGTAGAGCTGATCTTTTCATCCGAAGCCGTGGAGAGAAGGTTGATGATCGCCTTCCCCCGGGCAGAACGGCTTGCCTCGGGTATCTCGTATACCTTAAGGCCGTAGGCTTTCCCTTTATCGGTAAAAATCAACAGCTGTTCTTTGGTCGAAGCAACAAACAGGTGCTCAACGAAATCCTCTTCTTTGACGTCGGCTCCGGTTACGCCTTTACCGCCTCGCTTCTGCTTGCGATACGCGCTCACCGGCAATCTCTTGATATAGCCGTTATGGCTTACCGTGATCACCACGTCCTCTTCCACGATCAAATCTTCTATTTCGATTTCTTCCACTTCCCCGACGATCTCTGTCCTTCTTTCATCCCCGTATTTTTGCTTTAACGCCCCTAACTCTTCCTTGATGATCCCTTCGATTTTCTTCTCAGAGGCGAGTATCGCTTTACAAAGTTCTATTTTCTTGATCATCTCCAGGTATTCGGCATCGATCTTGTCGCGTTCCAGCGCGGTCAAACGCTGCAGCTGCATCTCCAGTATCGCCTGCGCCTGGATATCGGAAAGGCCGAATTCTTTCATCAGGTTCTCTTTCGCCAGCGCAACGGTTTTAGAGGTTTTAATGACTTTGATGATGCGGTCAATAAACTTCAGGGCGATCTTTAACCCTTCCAGGATATGCGCCCTTTTCTGGGCCTTATCCAGCTCGAATTGCGTGCGGCGGCGTATGATGACCTTGCGATGCTCGATATAACAATCCAGTATCTGGCGAATAGTAAGCACCCTGGGCCGGTTATCAACCAGGGCGAGCATGATAATCCCGAAGGTAGTCTCCAGTTGCGTATGTTTGTAGAGCTGGTTCAGGATGATCTGGGGCTCGGCGTCCCGCTTGAGCTCACACACCATGCGTAGCCCGTCCTTATCCGACTCATCACGGATATCGGAAATCCCCTCAATCTTTTTTTCTTCCACTAAATCCGCAATTGAGGCGATAAGGCTTGATTTTTGCACCTGGTAGGGTATTTCGGTCACCACGATCAGGTCTTTGCCGTTTTTCTGGTGCTCGATGGTCGCCCGCGCGCGCACCGTCACCTTGCCCCTGCCGGTCTGGTAGGCATCCTTGATCCCGCCCCTTCCGCATATCAGTCCCCCGGTGGGAAAATCAGGCCCCTTTATGAAGCGCATCAGGTCTTTTATCTCGCATTCAGGATGCTCTAAAAGATACACGATAGCATCGGCTATCTCGGTCAAATTATGGGGAGGAATATTGGTTGCCATGCCGACGGCAATGCCGCTTGAGCCGTTCACCAGGAGGTTAGGTAACGCCGCGGGCAAAAGCAGAGGTTCCTTCAACGATGCATCGAAATTAGGGCCGAAATTAACCGTATCCTTATCGATATCGCCGAGCATTTCGTCGGAGATCGCGTCCAGCCTGGCCTCCGTATAACGCATTGCCGCTGCCGCATCACCGTCTATCGAGCCGAAGTTACCCTGGCCGTCAACCAAAGGATAGCGCAGGGAAAAATCCTGGGCCATCCTCACTAACGTATCATACACCGCTACGTCCCCGTGAGGATGGTATTTACCCAATACCTCTCCCACGATACGGGCGCATTTTTTATACGGCTTGGTGTGATCGAGGCTAAGCTCCTGCATCGCATAAAGGATGCGGCGGTGAACGGGCTTTAATCCGTCGCGCACATCAGGCAGCGCGCGGCCGATAATGACGCTCATCGCGTATGTCAGATACGAATCCTTGATCTCTTCTTCGATATAGACCGGTATTATTTTTTCGTTACGAGTATACATAGCGCGTTCCCGAAGATTATATGTCTAAGTTTTTAACCTGATGTGCATTCTGCTCGATAAACTCCCGGCGCGGCTCAACCTGATCGCCCATCAGCACGGTAAACATCTTGTCAGTCTCAACCGTATCCTCCAGGGTGACCTTTAAGATGGTGCGCTTCTCGGGATCCATCGTAGTCTCACATAATTGGTGCGGGTTCATTTCTCCCAATCCTTTGTATCTCTGGATATGCATCCCTTTTGTCGCCGTCTCCTTAGCGTAATCCAAGACCTCTTTTAAAAAGAAGAAGTCCTTATGCTCCTTGTCGTTGGTGACGCGGTAAAGGGCCTTGTGTTTTTTTGCGGCTTCGCTCGCTGGAGCGCCTTCTTCTCCCGGTAACAGTTCCCGCGAGTAAGTCGCCATATCAAGACCGAGCTTTTCTATTTTTGCGAGAATATTTTCTACATCTTGGGCCTCAAACAATTCCAATTTATCCAACTCGGAGTCCTTACCCTCTTTTACAGTAAACTTAGCTAATTCAGCATCTGAATAAACAAATTGATACTTTCCCTCCACTTTTACCCTATAAATTGGCAGTTTTTTGGTTTTTTGATGCCTTAAGCTCAATAGTTTTAAGAAATTTACACCCTTTTTGTCTAAAATCTTTCCTATTTTTTCAAGATCTACTAGTGAAGTTAGCATCTCTTTAAATTGGTTGTCGGTAAAAGTGTGTTTATCTTTAAGTCTAACGAAATTATGACCTTCTCTTCCTAGCTCAAGCAACATGTCATTCATCCGTTGCTCTGTTTGAATGTACTCTTCCCGATTGCCCCTTTTGATTTTATACAAAGGCGGTTGTGCGATATATACATACCCATCTTCTATGATTTTAGGAATCTGGCGGTAAAACAGGGTAAGTAGCAGGGTGCGGATATGCGACCCGTCAACGTCAGCGTCAGCCATAAGGAGTATTTTGTGATAGCGCAATTTGCTGATATCGAATTCATCTCCGACGCCCGTACCCAGCGCGGTAATGATAGTGCGGATCTCCTCATTTGACAGGATCTTATCCAAACGGGCCTTTTCGACATTCAGTATCTTTCCTTTAATCGGCAATATCGCCTGAAACCTTCTGTCCCTGCCCTGCTTCGCAGAGCCTCCCGCGCTGTCTCCTTCGACAATGTAAAGCTCGCATAAAGCCGCGTCCCGTTCCGAACAATCCGCTAGCTTGCCGGGCAGCCCGCCTGACTCAAGGGCTCCTTTCCTGCGGGTAAGCTCTCTGGCTTTTCTCGCCGCTTCCCGAGCGCGCGAAGCCAGAATGACCTTATCGATTATCTTATTGGCGATGCTGGGGTTCTCTTCAAAATAGCTGCTTAAGGCGTCAAAGACCGTAGAGGCAGCCAGACCCTCTACTTCTGAATTACCCAGTTTGGTCTTGGTCTGCCCTTCGAACTGCGGATTAGGGATCTTGACCGCGACCACCGCAGTCAGCCCTTCGCGCGCATCGTCTCCAGATATCCCAATCTCGTCCTTCAACAGGTTTTTCCCTTTAGCGTATTGATTAACCGCCCTTGTAAGGGCTGACTTGAAGCCGGAAAGGTGGGTCCCCCCTTCAACGGTATTGATATTATTGGCGAATGAAAAAATGTTTTCCGAGTAGCTGTCGTTGTATTGCAGCGCGGCTTCAAGGCTTATGCCTTCTTTTTCTTTTTCCAGATAAATGACCTTATTATGCAACGGGGCTTTGCTTTTATTGAGATACTCTACGAACGAAACGATACCGCCCGTAAATTTAAAGCTTGTCTGCTTGTCCTGCCTCTCATCCTTTAAATTGATTTCCAGTCCCTTATTGAGAAAGGCGAGCTCCCTTAAGCGGTTGGATAAAATATCGTAAGAAAAATCGATGGATTTGAATATTTCTTTGTCCGCTTTAAAAGTCACCTGCGTGCCGGTTGTCTTAGCCTTCCCGATAACGGCAAGTTTAGAGACGGTCTTGCCTCTCTCATACCTTTGATGATACACGGTGCCGTCGCGTTTTACCTCGACTTCAAGCCATTCCGAGAGCGCATTTACCACGCTCACTCCCACCCCGTGCAGACCTCCAGACACTTTGTAGGTCTCATGGTCAAACTTACCGCCTGCGTGTAGCGTAGTGAGGGCGACTTCCACCGCCGGCTTCTTCTCGGTTTTATGCATGTCTACGGGTATGCCGCGGCCGTTGTCGGTGACGCTCACGCTGTTATCGTGGTGCACCTCTACGTCTATCTTGGTACAAAAACCGGCGAGCGATTCGTCCACGGAATTATCCACCACTTCATAAACCAAATGGTGCAGTCCCCTGGCGCCCGTATCGCCGATATACATGGCGGGCCTGCGTCTCACCGCTTCCGTACCCTCCAAAACCTGGATAGTAGTGGCGTCGTATTTTTTCTCCTTATGCGGCGCTTCTTTCAAGGCGGCGCCATCGGCCTTGGGCGATATAGGAGCGGCTTCCTTGCGAATTTCCTGCTTTTCTTTCTTGGGGTTCTCTTTTTTCATATTATCTTGGTCTACTTACCTCGCCCAACCGGAACCGGACGTCATGGATGGCGCTTGATTCCTGGTTAAGTCTGGACAGCATTTTTTCTTTATGCATATTCATATAGTAGAGCCAGGTTGATGAATCCACTTTTATGCTTAAGACGCCTTTTTTGAAATAATGGAATTTTATATGAATAAATTCTTTTTTTGATAGAACCTTTTTTAATAAAAGCTCGGGGTTGTCCTTGGACGCTGACTCTTTTCTGGATTCCAAAGTCTGCATCAGCTGCGTTACCACATCTTTGATCGCTTTCATCTTTAACCCAAGCGCATCGGCAGCACGATATATACATACCCGTTACTACGGATGACCCCGGGCTTTTCACTCCCGGTCAATTCAAATTCTACCTGCTCATCAGAAAGATTTTTCAACACATCCGTAAGATAATTCGGGTTAAACCCGATTACTGTTTCTTTACCCTGGTATGTTACTTTTAATTCTTCGCGCGATTCTCCGATGTCAGGCGTAGATTTGGAAACCACAAGCTTGTCTTTGAATACCTCAAGCTTGACTGCCTGGTAATCCGGAGTCGACAATAAGGCCGCCCGCTTGGTTGCCAGCAAAAACCGCTCTCTTCCAACCCTTATCTTGGTATCAGAAACAGGTGGTATCACCTGCTGGTAGTCGGGAAATTCGCCTTCAATTAACCTTGAAATAATCATCACATCATTAAAATCAAATAATACCTGATTCGTCCCTATCACCAGAGATATCTCTCCCTCATCTTTTAAATTACGGTTTAATTCCTGAATCGTCTTTAAGGGCACAATGATGCATAATTCTTTATTAATACTATGTTTTACTTTATTTTCGAAAATTGCCAGCCTTTTACCATCAGTACCTACCAGGGTGATTGTATTTTGTGTGATTCTGAATAATATGCCATTTAAGATATACCTCGTTTCATCAAAAGAAACTGAAAATGAAGTAAGGTTTAACATGTGTTTTAACATGGCTTGTTCCAGTTTGACCACTTCCTGATTCTTAAAATCCGGTAGTTTGGGAAATTCTTCCGCGGGCAGCCCTAAAATTTTAAATTCACACGCGCTTGTTTGAATAATCACAGAGTTGTTTTTTTTACTACTTATCTCGATTTCATTATCCGGGAGTTCTTTTATAATACTGCCGAATCTTTTTGCGGGAACAGTAATAATTCCCATCTCCTGCGTGTCAACAGGAATTACACAACTTATTCCTATATTAAGATCGGTTGCGGTCATCCTAAGGTTGCCTTGCTTTACTTCCATTAAAATATTGGATAGTATTGGTAGTGTGGCTTTTGTGGAAATTATATTTTGGAGTATTTCAATTCCTCTTACCAGGGTTTCCTTTTTTGTCTTAAATTTCATACCCTTTTCTCCTTGTCCTATTATTTATTATTATATGTATAAAAGATTAAATTAGTAATCGTATTAGTAGTAATGATACGGCGTAGTTGTGGATATAGTTCTAACTTACGAACCCTTATTTAATTAAAGAACAATGAACACCGCTTATAACTTCTGGATTTACCTGGTATAACCCTTTAATTTATTGTTGAATAACCTTTAAAAGTTTATTAACCCTGTCTTTTAAATAATCATTCTTAGTTAATTCGTTTTTAATTTTTGTATATGAGTGCAGTACTGTGGTATGGTCTTTCCCGCCAAAAAAATTCCCTATTTCAGGCAAAGACAAGCCGGTAAGCTCCCTACTGAGATACATCGCAACCTGCCTGGGAAGAACGACATTCTTATTCCTTCGTTTTGTTTTTAATTCCTGTAAAGAAAGGCCAAACTCTTCAGTAACGCAGCGGAGTATAAAATCCACGCTCACCGCTTTTTTAGTTTCGCGCAGCAAGTCTTTTAACACCTCTTTGACTAAATCGAGGGTAATAGGCTTTTCTTCCAATAGAGAATACGCAATTACCCGGATTAGCGCGCCTTCCAGCTCGCGTATGTTCGTTTTGATAAGCTGCGCAATAAAGAATATTACTTCGTCAGGGACATGAATAGGCTCCCTTTCAATCTTTTTTTTCAGTATGGCCACCCGGGTTTCCAGGTCCGGCGGCTGGATATCCGTGGTGAGCCCCCAGCTGAATCGGGATACGAGTCTTTCCTGCAGGTTCGATATTTCTTTCGGCGGTCTGTCCGAAGAGATAATGATCTGTTTGTGCGAATCGTAGAGCGTATTGAACGTATGAAAGAATTCTTCTTGGGTGGATTCCTTGCCCGCAATAAAATGTATATCGTCGATCACGAGCAGATCGACGTTCCTGTAACGCTGCCTGAAACCGGCGGTCGAATGGTGCTGAATGGCGTCAATAAGCTCGTTGGTGAACCTTTCAGACGCGATATAGCATATTTTAAGATTATTGAACTTTTGTTTGATATGGTTGCAGATCGCCTGTATAAGATGGGTTTTTCCAAGCCCGACTCCGCCGTAAATAAAAAGCGGGTTGTACGCCTTTGCGGGAACCTCCGCCACCGCCAGCGAATACGCGTGCGCGTGGCGATTTGAGGGCCCCACGACAAAATTGTCGAATGTATAACGCGGGTTGAGCAAAAGGCTGTCAGGAAGGTTATGCAGCGAGGTTTTAAGCTTATCCAGCGTCGGCTTTGAAGGCGCGTTTTTTAACCGGGGGTTCGTTTCTACCGACAGCGAAACGGTCTGTTTGGTTATCTGTTCAACGGCTTCCTGGATGATTGTCTTATAATATTTCTCTATCCAGTCGCGGAAAAAGTCATCGGGCGCCTCCAGGATTGCTTCTGTCTGCCCTGTCTGTTTCGGTTTCAGGGGCCTGAGCCAGGTTTCAAACACCGTCTCCCCAAGCTTTTCCTTCAAATACTCCTCGATCTTCGGCCACGCGACTACAATATCCTGCATTATTTCCTATCTTGACACGAATAAGGTCAATTCACAGCTTATTCACACCTTGAATAACTCTGTTAAAACAAGAACAATGAGTTTTATGCTTATTTTCCGGTACCAGGAAGGTTTTGTATCGTCCAAAGTCAGCCCCGCGTACAGCGGGCCTGGCGGTCTCAGGGCTTGTTATCTGCCGCTCCGACGATAAAATCTTCATGAAAACAGAACGGTATTATTATACAATATTTTTTCTTGCAGTCAACAAAAATAAGACGCGTCTTTTTGTAAAATCACCGGGACATATGCGCGTCTGTCGATCGCTGATTTTCACAGATGCTGATTTGTCTTGACCCCATTATTTTTATATGTTACAATTTTGCAAATAAACTTTTATCGTTTTGGCAGGCGCAAAAGTCTTTGGATTGACTTGTCTTTGCATTGTGCTATAATTGTACTCCATTTATCGAGGCCGACGTTGTCGTGCCGGTGCGCCGTCGATTTTTGCTCAAAACGTCTACAACAAGGAGCGAGATAGGAAATGAAAAAACACCTTAAGACACCTTCGAATATCAAAGCAAAACGCCGTCACGGCTTCCGCCAAAGGATGGCTTCCAGAGGAGGCAAAAAGGTATTGCAGGGTCGGCGAAGAAAAGGGCGCAAAAGAATTTCCTTATAATGATCCGACGCCTATTCATAGGTCTTCTCATTATATACCAGAAGTATATTCGAGCCTTTTTGCCTGTTTCCTGCCGTTTTTCACCCACTTGCTCGGAATATGCTAAACAGGCTATTTTGAAGTACGGCTGCCTAAAGGGTAGCGTGAAAGGGCTAAAAAGACTGGCGCGATGCCACCCTTTTAATCAAAAATGCGGCCTGGACCCGCTCAATTAATAAAAGGATAATCATGGAAAAAAGATTTTTTTTAGCTATCTCATTGTCATTATTAGTGTTAGTAATTTG
>JBFZAN010000052.1:0-6262 GCA_041309005.1 Candidatus Omnitrophota bacterium | reverse complement strand
GGCCGCAGGTTTTCCCCTGGATAAGACGGCAGCAATAATTTCCAGGATGACGCTTCTTATATGCAATAACTCAGGGCCTCTGCACATCGCGGCAGCGTTAGGGGTACCTACGGTCTCAACGATGGGGCCGACCGACCCTGACCTTTGGGCTCCCGAAGGCAGCAACCATATCGTGATACGCGTAGCCCCTGACTGCAGCCCCTGCAACAGGCCGTTCTGCCGGGGTCATGAGTGCCTTAAGGCCATTACCGTGGAAAAGATGGAAAAAGCCGTCGATACCCAGATGCAAACGTTATGGAAAAAATAACCGCGAAAAAGATTATCCCCGGCGAGATCAGAAAGATAGCGGTCATAAACCTGGGCGGTATCGGCGACCTGCTTCTTTCGACCCCCGCGTTACGGGCCTTAAGGAACGCGTATCCGGATGGACGGATCATTCTTTTAGTGTCTTTGGGGGCGTTTGAATTCGCGAAGGGCTTAACCTGTATAGACAGTATCCTTGTTCTCAGGTTCAGCGTGAGCCCCGTTGCAGTCATCGCGAACATAAAAACGCTTCTTGCCTTGCGAAAAGAAAAGCTCGACCTTGCGGTCAATATGCGCACCCTTGTATCGCAAATGAGCGCGTTCAAGATGAGACTGCTCTTAGGGATAATCGGGCCGAAGATAAAAGCCGGCAGGGATACGCAAGGGAGGGGATGGTTCTTCGATGTGAGGATCTCAGAGGAGGATATCGGTGAAACATATGAAATGGATTACGACATAGAGACGGCAGAGGCTTTGGGCGCGCGCGTAACGGATGAAACCCCTGATTTTAAGGTCCGGGAAGAAGATTCTAAAGAAGTAAAATTCCTCCTGGACAGTTCCGGGGTGAGCGCGGATAATATTATCGTGGGCATTCACCCGGGAGGCAAGCCTTCCCACCGGTGGCCGGCGGCGAATTTTATTGAAACCATGAAGCGCATAGCCGATAAAAGAAAATGCGCCTTCGTGATTACCGGAGAAAAGGGCGATGCTCTTGCGTTGCAAGGCTTGATGTGCGGCAGCGATATAAAAGTAATCGACCTCACCGGAAAATTGAATATCAGGCAATTGGGCGCGCTGATCGGCATGTGCGGCGTCTATATCTCCGGGGATACCGGGCCCATGCATATCGCGGCGGCGCTGAAGACGCCGCAAGTAGCGATATTTGGCCCGGGATACTTGAGCCGGTTCAATCCCGGTCACATCAATGAGAAGGCCGTTACGCTCTATGAAAAGCAGGCTTGCGCTCCCTGCAATAAGACAGATTGCCGCTTTATGAAGTGTTTGAAAGGCGTGCTGCCTGAGCGCGTAGCGCAGGCGGCGCTGGGCCTTCTAAAGCCGGCAGAAACGCACGAAAGGGCGCCTTAATCATCATGTGTAACAGGATCTACAGCTGGCTCCACCGGTGTACGTCCAGGAAGGACGAATTAGGGGAATATTCAGCGGGCTTTTGGCAGGATAAGATCAGGCAGGTGGCCCTCTCGCTTTGCGGGCGTACCCGCGCTAAGATACTTGAAGTCGGCTGCGGGGAAGGCCTTTTTTTGATCCAGCTGGCAAAAAATAATCCGCGGTCAGAGATCTGGGGCGTTGATAACAGCGCCGAAAGGCTGCAAAGGGCCGAAGCAAGAATTAAGGCACATAATATCTCTACTATCAGGCTTTCGCTGCAGGAGGCGACGGGGCTATCTTTCGATGACGAGAGCTTCGACATAATCGTGTGCATAAACGTATTCTTTAATATGGGGTCCATTGACCAGGTGAGGAATACATTAAATCAAATGAAGCGCATTTGCAAAAAATCTGGTACAATGGTATTCGATTTCCGGAACTCTCACAACCCTTTGCTTGCGGTTAAGTACCGTTTGGCGCGTTATTACGACAGTTCGGTAAAGGACCTGCCTTTACGGACGTACAGCCGGCAGGAGGTAGAATCTTTGCTTGAGGGCGCGGGGCTCAAGATACTGTCCAGGACTCCCGTCGGGTTCTTTTTAACGCGTTATGCTCCGATAATCATAATTGAAGCGCAAAAAGCATGATCAGTAAATTACCCATTATCAATTCACCCATAAGTTTTGAAGAGCTGCATTTCGCGGCGACGCACATTCGCGATGAATTTATCGCGGAAGAGTTCAGCTTCGCGTTATCCCAGCTCTTCCAGCTCAAATACGCGTATCTGACCAATTCTGGCATTTCCTCTTTTTACGCCGTCCTTAAGACTCTTCAGGAAACTTCAAACAAAAAAGAAGTCATCCTTCCGGCATATACCGCGGGAAGCCTGCTGGTCGCGGTGAAGAAGGCGGGCCTCATACCGGTCCTCTGCGATATTTCCCTGAAGGATTTCAATCTGGACGCAGACAAGCTTCTTGGCGCGGTGTCCCAGGATACCCTGGCAATAGTCTGCGTGCACATGTTCGGCATACCGATGCGGGAGATCGCCTCGATCAAAGAAAAGATCCCTCCCGGCGTGTTCGTAATAGAAGATTGCGCCCAGTCAATGGGCAGCAAAATAAAGGGGAGGCTCACCGGCAAGTTCGGCGACGTCAGTTTCCTGAGCTTTAACCGGGGCAAGAACCTGACGATGTACGGCGGAGGGTGCGTGTTGACCAATGAAGGGGACCTGGCCGATAAAATACAGCGTAACGTGAGGAAATTAAGCGCCGAGCGGGGGACGTTCGATACCGTAGAGATCCTGTTAAAGGTTGTGGCTTTCTCTTTCGCGGTCAGCCCGCTGGTGTACGGATTAGGATACCCGATCATTTACCGATTCAAAGAGACCGCCCCGCCCGAAGATTTCAAAGTAATGCGTTTGACCAATTTCCAGGCTGGGCTGGGCCTTTTGCTTTTAAAGAAAATGGATGATTTTTTCGCGAAAAGGCACAAAAACGGCATGTATATCATCAATAAGCTCAAAGAGAAAAGCGAATTGATCCTTCCTGAAATCATGATAGAGGACTATCCCGTATTCAACCGCCTGCCGATTTTATTCAGGGACCCGCAGAAAAGAAAAGCTGCCGAAAGGCATCTTTGGGCTTCCGGCATAGAGACATCGCGTATGTATGAAGTGCCCCTTCATAAGATGTTTTTGCTGGACTACAAAGCGGATGATTTTCCGGCCGCTAATCGTCTTGCGGAATGCCTCCTGACCTTACCCGTGCATCCTTTGGTAAAGGAAGCCGATTTATCAAAAATGGTATTTGTAATCGAGAAATCCCTGAGCGAATAGGTTAATGATACCCTGGAAAAACTCGACCCGTTTTTTTAATAAGGCGCTCAAGCAACCCGCGTATGCCGCGAGCGTGCTGATGAGGCGTGTGAAGGCATATTACTCGTACTTTTTTTTAAAGGGAAAGAGCGCATATCCCGAGGCGATAACTTTGTTTTTGACCCATCGCTGCAACCTGCGCTGCGTGATGTGCGGCCAGTGGGGCGAAGGAGGAGTGACCAGGAAGCAGAACGCGCAATTCATCAGGTCGGAGTTGTCGCTGGATGAGATCAAGTCGATCATCGACGATTTTAGCCAGTTCAATCCCAATATCACGCTTTTCGGGGGCGAGCCTTTATTACATCCTGCCTGCATAGATATCATAAAGTACATAAAGAGTAAACACATGCACTGCCTTATGATCACCAACGGCTCCCTGATCAAAGGACTGGCTTCTTCCATTGTCGAAAGCGGGCTGGATGAATTAAACGTCTCTGTTGACGGCGGCGCGCAATTGCATGACCGCATACGCGGGATGCCGGGTTTGTTCGACCAGATAATGCAGGGACTCACCGAGATAAAACGCCTCAAGGGCACGTTGCGCAAGAAGAAGCCTTTTTTGAACCTGCAGTGCACCATCAACAAGCATAATTACAAGCGCCTTGATGAATTATTGGATGTCGCTGCTTCCGCGGGAGCCGATTCTTTGACCTTCCATAACCTGATCTTTCTTGACCGGGAGCTTATCGACAGGCAGAAAGAACACGATGAGTCCCTGCATTGTTCATCTCTTGACTGGGAAGGCTTTGTGTTTGACCCGGGTATCGAGCCGGAAATACTCTACGAGCAGATGGAGCGTATCTACGCGTTAAAGTCAGGTTACTCTTTTGCCGTGGACTTCTATCCTAACCTTACCCGCCAGGCGCTCCTGGATTATTACCGTAACCGCTCGTATAAGCCTTCGGAATACCCCGGCCGCTGCATTAGCCCGTGGGTGGTAGCGTATATATTTCCCGACGGAGAAGTCAGGCCGTGCCTGAATTTCAGTTATTCTTACGGCAATATCAGGCAGGAAAGATTCTCGCGCCTCTGGAATAATGATTCCGCCGTGCGCTTTCGCGCCGCGCTAAAAAAAACGCGCTCCTTTCCGGTCTGCGTCCGATGCACCGAACTTTACCGTTATTGATACGATGACTCAAAAGCCAAGGATTAAAATAGCCCAGGTGATCACAAGGCTTGACTGGGGAGGGGCGCCGGATATCGTGCGCATCATCTGTACCCGCCTCGACGCGGATTCCTTCGACGTAAGGCTGGTGACCGGCGTAACCCTTAATCCCAGCGCAAAGACCGCTTCCTTCCTGCGCGAGCTTGGCGGCAGGGTCACGGTCATCCCCCGATTAGAGAGGAACATCCATCCCCTGCGCGACCTTCTCGCGTTGATACAATTACTGGGTTTATTCAGGCGGGAGAAATTCGACATCGTGCATACGCATACGGCTAAGGCAGGCGCGCTGGCGAGGATTGCCGCTTTTTTGGCCGGGGTAAAAGTAATCATCCATACCCCGCACGGCCATAATCTCTACGGTTATTTCGGCCCCCTGGGAAGCAAAATGGTCGTTCTCCTTGAAAGATTCCTTTCGGTGTTTACGGATAAGATAATCGCGCTGACGGAATTGGAAAAAAATGATCTGCTGGGGTATAAGGTGGCGCGCAGGGAAAAAGTAGAAGTGATATACCAGGGCATCCATCTGGAAGAATATTTTAACGTCAGTCAGGACAAAGAAGCGTTTAAAGCGGCCTTTGGCATCGGTAAAGACGAGGCTGTGGTAGGGATGGTCGCAAGGCTTGAACCAGTCAAGGGGCCTGTCTATTTTCTTCGCGCCTGTATCGAGGTTGCCCGGACCCATCAAAACGTGAAGTTCATCATGGTAGGAGAAGGAAGCCTGCGCGCAGGCCTTGAGGCTGAAATAAAGCAAGCCGGCCTCAAGGATAGATTCGTATTGACCGGCTGGCGGGACGATGCGCCGAGGATAATTTCCATGCTCGACATATTGGTGCTGTCTTCTTTAAATGAGGCCGTAGGCATGGCGTTGATAGAGGCGCAGGCGGAGGGGGTCGCGGTTATCGCCACTAAAGTCGGGGGAACGGCTGAAATAGTCCGCGACCAGCAGACCGGTATCCTGGTGCCCGCGGAGAATACCGCGGAGTTGTCGCACGCGATAACCCACTTGCTCAACGACCCGGATAAGCGAAAAAGAATGGGGCAAAGCGGCAGGGAATGGGTAAAAGAGCGGTTCGGCGCGCAGGATATGGTAAAACGCATCCGGGCGCTGTACGAGGTCTGCCTGCCATGAGCAAGAAAACGCTCCTTTTATCGATATTGCTTATAGCCTGCGGCAGTTTTCAAAACGCGCAGGCGCTGGAGTATATCCAGGCTCCCGCCGCCATACAGGTCAGCTCCGTTATCAGCGACGGAAAATACACCGTCTCCGAGATCGTGGCTGTCGCAAAACAGAACAATATCGGTATCGTCGTCATCACCGACCGGGATTCCATGCGATGGGAATACGGCCTTTGGCCTTTGCGCAACATAATTAAGAAAACGGTCCGGGAGAATTCCGTGTTCAGCTTTGGTATCCTTGGCTATCTGCGGGAGATACGCCGGGCGCAGGAGCAGAACCCCGCTATGGTGATACTGCCGGGGATAGAATCCGCTCCGTTCTATTACTGGCAGGGTAGCGTCTTTCGTCGTACCTTAAAAATAAATAACTGGCACAAGCATATCCTGGTAATGGGGCTCACCGGGCCGAAAGAGTACGCGTATCTGCCCGTTACCGGAAACAGGCGGGGGTTGATCCTGCCTTTCAGGTTCAAGAATATCTTCTACTGGCTCCTGCCGCTGGCTGCGCTGGTTTCGGGCGCGTACTTTGTATCCAGAAGGAGATTCTCTTACAAGGATGAATACGGAAGAAAGCTTGGGCCCCGTTCTCCTGTAGGCCTTGCAATCGGCTTGATCCTTGTAATGACAGGCGCCTTGTT
>JBFZAN010000051.1:0-49212 GCA_041309005.1 Candidatus Omnitrophota bacterium | reverse complement strand
TGGCTGAAGAATATGGGGGTGCTTGATTTTGCCGGAGGGATCGTCGTGCATACGAGTGCGGGTATTGCGGCGCTGGTGATGGCGTTAGGCATGGGAAAAAGGAAAAACCTTGACCAGAATGTGCCTGCTCCGCATAATCTTCCTTTGGTCGCGATGGGCACCGCCATGTTATGGTTCGGATGGTTCGGATTTAATGCGGGAAGCGCGCTCTCCGCAGGCGCCCTGGCAGTGAATGCCTTCGTGACCACTAATGCCGCCGCGGCAGCCGCGGGGCTAAGCTGGATGCTCCTTGAGTGGATACGTAACGGCAAGCCCACGGTATTCGGCGCGGTCACCGGCTCTATTGCCGGCCTCGCTACCGTTACTCCTGCGTCAGGGTTTGTGAGTCCGCTATCCGCGCTCATTATCGGCGTCATGGCGAGCGTCTTATGTTTTATCGCGGTCGCCCTCATCAAGCCGCATTTCGGCTATGACGATTCCCTGGATGCCTTCGGCGTACACGGCATAGGCGGTATCCTGGGCACGCTTGCAACCGGGTTATTCGCCTCCAAGGCAATCAATGCTGCCGGGGCCGACGGTTTATTTCTGGGGAATGTCAGACAACTGGGAATCCAGGCGATCGGCGTTTTGGTCGCAGTTACCTATACGTTCGTGGTCACTTTTATTATCTACAAGCTCGTGGATATATTCTTCAGGATGCGCGTCAATGAGAAAGAGGAGCTTATGGGCCTTGATCTTACGCAGCATCGCGAGAGGGCGTATACGGTATTGGAGTAACGCCGCAGAAAGCGGCGCACTTGGCCATCCGTTAGGCCAAGGGGGACCGATAAGAAAAGCGAGGGTAAATCAATGAAACTCATAATCGCCATCATCCAGCCGCACAAGCTGGAAGAAGTAAAAGAAGAACTTTACAAGGCCGAGATTAATCTTATCACCGTAAGCGAGGTCCTGGGCCACGGCCGCCAGAAAGGCGTCACCGAGGTCTACCGCGGAGCCAAGGAGACCGGTAACCTCTTACGCAAGGTCCGCCTTGAGATCGCCGTCAATGAGAACTTCGTGGAGCCGACCGTTAAAGCCATTGTCAAAGGGGCCAGGACCGGGGAGACCGGCGACGGAAAGATATTCGTCCTGGACCTGAAAGAGTGCGTGCGCATCCGTACGGAAGAGCGGGGGCAGGTAGCAATCGGGTAAGAAAAGATTACCAAACGCGCTTAAATTTTACTTGTATACAATAATGACGGATACGTTATTGTCGCAGACGCTAAATTGTTCTTGCAATGCGTCTGAATTCTAGGGATAATATATCAGTTTTGATACTTTCACCTAACCAGTTAACCCGGAGCATACAATGGGCATACGGCAGGAATTACTAGTAAAGATCAAGAGCGTGGATTTGCAGAAGATCGAATCGCCGAAGAGAGTTTCCAGCTATTTCGGCGAGAATACCTTTAACCTGGAAACTATGCAAAAGCATATCTCCAAGGAGACCTTGGAGGCGTTCAAGCTGTGGATGAATGAAGGTAAGACCATCAGCCTCAAGCAGGCCAATGAGATCGCCAATGCCATGAAGGATTGGGCAATGTCTAAGGGCGCTACCTATTATACCCACTGGTTCCAGCCCATGACCGGCCTTACCGCTGAAAAGCACGACAGCTTTATTTCAATTTCCGGTCCAGGCAAGGTTATTGAGAAATTTTCAGGCTCAAAACTCATTCAGGGAGAGCCGGATGCCTCGAGTTTTCCCTCGGGAGGCATACGCGCCACCTTTGAAGCCCGCGGCTATACTGCCTGGGACCCTTCAAGCCCGGCATTCATCATGGAAAGCAGGCTCGGTAAGACCCTGTGCATCCCGACCATTTTTGTTTCTTATCACAGCGACGCCTTAGACCAGAAGCTCCCGCTTCTTCGTTCTGATGAGGCCTTGAGCAAGGCAGCGGTGGGCCTGCTTGAGCTTTTCGGACACAAGGACATAAAAAAGGTGTATTCCACCTGCGGCCCGGAGCAGGAATATTTCCTCATTGACAAGAACTATTACAACTTACGGCAGGACCTGGTCATGGCTAACCGCACGCTTGTAGGCGCGCCTTCGCCCAAGGGCCAGCAGCTTGAGGACCAGTATTTCGGCACGATCAAGGAACGCGTGCTTAATTTCATGTTCGAGGTGGCAGAGGAAGCCTACAAGTTAGGTATTCCCGTGACTACCCGCCATAATGAAGTAGCGCCGCACCAGTATGAATTCGCCCCTATATTCGAAGAATCAAATCTCGCCGCAGACCACAACCAGCTGTTGATGGATTTGATGAAAAAGGTCGCTTTGCGCCACGGGCTGGTCTGCCTCCTGCACGAGAAGCCGTTCGCCGGAATAAACGGGAGCGGAAAACACCTGAACTGGTCGCTTGCCGATAATAAGGGTAACAACCTGCTTAATCCCGGAGATACGCCTGAAGATAACCTGCAGTTTCTCGCTATCCTCTCTGCGGTATTACGCGCGGTGTATTATCACGCGGACCTTTTACGCGCGAGCGTTGCCATGGCAGGCAATGAGCACAGGCTCGGCGCGAATGAAGCGCCTCCTGCGATCATCAGCGTATTCCTGGGCGAGCAGCTGACCCGGATACTCAACATGCTGGAAAAAGGCGCCAAGTCCAGCGTCTCAAAACACGATGTGATCGACCTGGGCGTCGGGCGTCTGCCGAAATTTAACAAGGACACCACCGACCGTAACCGCACCTCGCCGTTTGCCTTTACCGGCGCGAAATTCGAGTTCCGCGCGGTCGGCTCATCGCAGAATATTTCAACGCCGATCACGGTGATCAACACGATCATCGCAGAAAGCCTTGATTACGTAGCGCAGGAGATCAAAAAAGCCCGATCAGGCGGAAAAGATTTCAACGCCGCGGTGCTTTCCGTGGTCTCTGAAGTGGCCAAAGACACCAAACACATCCGGTTTGAAGGCAATAACTACGCCGAGGAATGGCTCAAAGAAGCAAAGAAGAGGGGCCTTCCCAATGTTGCCTCTACTGTCGAAGCGCTGGAAGCCTTAACCGATAAGAAAAACATCGTCCTGTTTGAGAAATATAAGGTCTTCACTAAAGAAGAGCTGATTGCGCGTTATCACATCTGGATCCATACCTATAACCTGGTGCTTGAGATCGAGGCAAACACCCTCAATGAGATGGTGAATGCAAGCGTCGTGCCCGCGGGGATCGAATACCAGCACATGCTCGCCAAGACCATCGGGGAGGTGGCTAGCCTGAAGAAGGGCGCTAAAGTAAAGTTCGAGGAAGCCGCGCTTAATGATCAGAAAGAACATTTAAGCGAAGTTACCTCCAAGATATATTATGTCAGGCGTAATACCAAGGAAATGGTCAAGCTCCTGGAAAAAGCGCAGAAACTAGAGGGAGAGAAGCGCGCCGAGCTCTATTTTAAGGACCTGAAGCCTTTGATGGAGCATATCAGGAAGCACGTGGACGCGCTGGAATGCGTTGTCTCCGATGAGCATTGGGACCTGCCTAAATACAGGGAAATGCTTTTTGTAAAATAAATTCTTGGGGTCAGGCCCCATGTAAAGCGTGGTTTGACCCCAAACGTTGATGATTCTTGCGATCAAACATATTGATATCGAAGGGCCGGGCAGCATTGCGGAGTATCTTAGCGATGCTGCCCGTCTTATTTCTATCATAGATATAAGTAAAGGCGGTACTCTGCCTAAAGATTTCAAATATATTGAGGCGATAATTTCTCTCGGCGGGCCGATGAACGTATATGAAGAAGAGAAATATCCATTTCTCAAGCAAGAAGATATATTCATCAAAAAAGCCTTGCTGCATAAGATTCCTTTTCTCGGCATATGCCTGGGCTCACAGCTGTTAGCCAAGGCAACCGGAGCAAAAGTTACGAAATCACCTCAACAAGAAATCGGCTGGTCACAGGTAAATCTTACGGATGCAGGCAAGAAAGACCCGCTTTTTCAAAATCTTCCCGATGAATTAAAGGCTTTCCAGTGGCACGAGGATATGTTTGAGATCCCTCCCAACGGCGTGCTTTTAGCTTTATCAGAAAGCTGCCCTCATCAGGCATTTCGGGTCGGAGAGAGTGCCTATGGCCTGCAGTTTCACGTTGAGGTTACGCCTAAAATCGTCGATTCCTGGATAGCTGCCTATGCCAAGGACGACGCTAAGAGCCCTGTTTTTGAAAACATCCGCAGTGAATTCCTACGAATAGAGCAAACCTACGCCGTCCAGGCAAGACAAATGTATGTCAATTTTTTTAATGTCTCTAGAAGTTGACAAAGCGATATAAAAAGAATACCATATATAGTGATACGGCTTGTAAGGTCTGACCCCATTGAGGAGGTAACAAAGAATGAAGAAGTGGGGTTTGGTGGTTTTGGCGCTTTACGGGGCGATTATCCTGATCTTTACGCTTCCCGTCTGCATTTTAGCTTTTTTCAGTTTTGACCCTAAAAATAATATCAATACAAAGGCGCTGCTGGAGATATTTACCAATTGGCCTTATTGGGCTGGTTTCGCGTTGTTTTTAGCTGCGCAGGCTGCGTTACTCGATGTCCATGTCAACATAGCCCAGCGAAGGCCTGTAACCAAAGGGAGCATTATCCCCGTAGTTTTGTTTTCTTCCCTGCTGATGGCATTGCTTGTGGCAGGCATTGCGTTGGCGGTACATGAAACCATTACCAAAAGCTCAAGCATCAAAGACCGGTTGATATTCGTTTTACTGCTTGTTTCCTGGCTTGTCTGGGGATACGTGTTTCATAGGTGGAGCCTCAAACTAAGCCCGGAGTCATTTCTGGAAAGGGTACGGCAGCATTTTTTCCGCGGGAGCATTCTGGAGCTATTGGTCGCAGTGCCCTTACATATCGTTGCGCGTTATAGAAATTATTGCTGCGCAGGTTTTAACACTTTTGTAGGGATTGTCTTTGGCTTGGCAGTGATGCTGTGTTCCTTCGGGCCAGGGGTCTTTTTTCTTTTCGCAAAGCGCTGGCAGAAGTTGCATCCTGAAAAGTGACTCCGAACATAATCGGTTCAGATAGTTCTATAAAAAACAATAAATTATTACTCAGTATTCAAACATTCGCATATCGAAGGCGCTCTTTGTATCAGGAAGAGTATGGTTTCTGTTCCAACGCTATTCTTATTGACAAGCGGACCTTTTGTGGTAACATGAAATCTTAACATAGCAAGTATTGGACAAGGGCGTCCATTCTCGCATGAGAAGGATGCCTTTTATTTTTTTGGAATAATGTGCATAAGAAACAGGCAAAAAATGCACAAATTGTAACCAACAGTAACACCCTGCGCTTATGAGGTATTGCGCAGGTGTTGTTTAACTGACACACCCAATCCTAAAGGATGGATTGGTGTTTCGCTTTCTGCGAAAGGAGGGGCAAATGAATCTTAGGACTCCGGGCGGAAATGATGCCACGCGCACATTCAACCGCTCAAAAAACGTCGTGCCGTGTTCAGGCTTATGCTCAAGGTGCCTTGAGGCCTGCCGTGGGAATTGCGAGGTGTTTAAATCATCGTTCAGGGGAAGAGAAGTAATTTATCCGGGCCCATTCGGTGAAATGACCGCAGGAGGAGATAAAGACTATCCTGTTGATTATTCCCACTTAAACATCCAGGGCTATGCCCAGGGAGCAAGCGGTTTGCCCAAAGGCGTCCAGGCTTCGCCCGATACCGCGACCTTCCCCTCGGTAGATACCGAAACAGAATACGGCTGGGACATGAAAGTAAAGATGAAGATGCCCATTTTTACCGGAGCGTTAGGCTCAACGGAGATAGCCCGGAAGAACTGGGAGCATTTTGCGATTGGCGCTGCGATTTCCGGCGTCACTATAGTCTGCGGCGAGAACGTATGCGGCATTGACCCGAAATTGGAATTGGACAGTAAAGGAAAGATCGTCAATGCCCCGGACATGGACAGGCGTATCGAAGTCTATAAGAGGTTCCATGACGGCTTTGGCGAGATCCTGGTGCAGATGAACGTGGAAGATACCCGTTTAGGCGTGGCGGAGTATGTGCGTAAGAAACATAAACTGGATACTATAGAGCTGAAATGGGGCCAGGGCGCAAAATGTATCGGCGGCGAGATCAAGGTAAAAAGCCTTGAAAGGGCGCTGGAATTAAAGAAACGCGGCTATATCGTTACCCCTGATCCTACGATACACGCCAACCAGGAAGCCTTTAAAGCAGGCGCGATCAAGGAATTCGAGCGCCACTCGAGGTTGGGCTTTGTCTCCGAAGAAGGCTTTATGAAAGAGATAAAGCGTTTAAGGGATTTAGGCTTTAAGAGGATCACCCTTAAGACGGGCGCATATTCCATGGTTGAATTGGCGCAGGCATTGAAATTCTCTTCCATGGCAAAGGTCGATCTTCTGACCATTGACGGCGCTCCCGGCGGGACAGGGATGAGCCCGTGGAGGATGATGCAGGAGTGGGGGATACCTACTTTTTACCTGCAGGCGCTCACCTATGAATTCTGCGAGAAGTTAGCCAAGAAGAAGATGCGGTTGCCGGATATCGCCATCGCAGGAGGTTTTTCCCTTGAAGACCATATTTTCAAAGTAATGGCCATGGGCGCTCCGTATGTCAAGGCAGTGTGCATGGGCCGCGCGTTGATGATTCCCGGTTTCGTAGGCAAGAACGTCGCGGAGTGGATCAAGAACAACAACCTTCCTCCGACCGTCTCGGAGTTCGGCACAAAACCGGAAGAGATCTTTGTCTGCTACGAAGAATTGGCGGAGAAGTACGGCAAAGATATGAAGGATATCCCGTTGGGCGCGGTGGGTATTTACACCTACAGCCAGAGGTTGAAAGTCGGCCTGCAACAGCTTATGGCAGGATCGCGTAACTTCAGCTTGAAGAGCGTCTCAAGGAAAGACCTGATGAGCCTGACTAAGGAAGCAGAGGAGATATCGGGTATTCCCTACGTGATGGATGCGTACCGCAAGGAAGCGGGGAAAATACTCGACGGTAAATAGGAAAGACCGAATAGCACCCGGCCCTATCGGATGGGCCGCACCTTGCCTTATTGGATGGCAAGTACGCCGTTTTCTTCGGCAAAAGAGTTACCAGAACGGGTATTTTTTTACTTGTATATAATAAGAAAACAGTGCATATTATTTAGGCACATCGCTGTGTTTAAATAAGCGGATACCAGTGAACATAGGCGTTCATAACAGGCGCACATCGCGTCTGGGATGGGCGCCTTTTTTTTTATTTTTTGATGCTTACACATCAGGTAAATCCGGATGAATACCGACACGCTGAAAGATAAAGTCCTGGAATTAGAAAATTCATTGTATACTGAGAAAAAGGGTGTATTATATAAAGCCGTTATTGAAACGGTTGAAAAGCCGTTGATCATACGCGCGTTAGAAAGAACAGAAGGTAACCAGCTGAAGGCTGCCCGCATTTTAGGCATTAACCGCAATACCATCCGCGCCAAGATAAGGAAGCTGGGGATTAATCCGGATACCTATAAGCATCAGCACCTTGTACGCTTATAATTCTATATGAATAATCGAGAAAAGTCAGCGCAATTCGGCCTCTACGACCCCCGCTTCGAACATGATTCCTGCGGCGTGGGGTTCGTCTGCAATATAAAGGGCAAGAAGTCGAACGAGATAATCAGGCAGGGGCTGGAAGTATTGCGCAGGCTCGCCCACCGCGGGGCAACCGGCTCGGACCCCAAGACCGGAGACGGGGCGGGGATACTGTTCCAAATGCCGCAGGAGTTCTTGCGCCAGGCGTGCGAAAAAGCGGACTTTACCCTGCCTGAACCAGGCCATTACGGTACCGGGCTGGTGTTCCTGCCTCAAAACGCTAAAGAGCGAGCGTTCTGCAAGAAGACATTCGAGAAAATAGTCGAAGAAGAGGGGCAGTCTGCGTTAGGCTGGCGCGCGGTCCCCGTGGATAATTCCGATATCGGTAAGACGGCCCGGGAAACCGAACCGGCCATTGAACAGATATTTATCGGGCGCGCAAAAAAGATAACACAAGAGCCTGATTTCGAACGCAAACTCTATATCATCCGCAAGCTTGTTGAAAATACCGTCCGTCTTTCAAAAATAAAACAAAAGTCTTTTTTCTACATCACCAACCTTTCCTGCCGCACGCTTTCCTACAAAGGGCTGCTTATGCCCCATCAGGTGGAGAACTTTTTCCTTGATCTTAAAAATGATTCGATGAAGAGCGCGCTTTGCCTGGTGCATTCGCGCTATTCGACCAATACGTTCCCTACCTGGGACCTCTCGCAGCCGTTTCGTTTCTTGGCGCATAACGGGGAAATCAATACTCTGCGCGGCAATATCAACTGGATGAGGGCGCGCGAAGGACTGCTTAAATCCGGATTGTTCGGCAAAGACTTAAAACGCATGTATCCTATAATCGTCTCAGGCGGAAGCGATTCAGCCATGCTCGATAATGTATTCGAGCTCCTGGTGCTCGCTGGCCGTTCCCTGCCGCATGCGATGATGATGCTTATCCCCGCAGCCTGGGAGCAGAACCGGTTGCTGGATGAGAAGGTGCGCGCCTTTTACAAATACCATGCCTGTTTTATGGAGCCCTGGGACGGGCCTGCCGCTATCGCCTTTACCGACGGCACCAGGATCGGCGCGGTGCTTGACCGTAACGGTCTTCGGCCCGCCCGTTATATCGTCACAAAAAAAGATTTTGTGGTTATGGCCTCGGAAGTGGGAGTACTGGATATCCCGGCGCAGGATATCGCTCTTTCAGGGAGGCTTGAGCCGGGTAAAATATTCTTTATCGATACCGAGCTCGGCGCGATCATCCAGGACAAAGACATAAAGCGGGAAATGGCCCAAAGAAAGCCTTATTCCGAATGGCTTTCCAGGAACATACTGGAACTCGATTCCCTCAAAAAAAGAAAGGCTGACGCGGGCCCCTTCGATACGCTGACCCACATGAACGCCTTTGGCTACAGCAAAGAGGACCTGAAGTTTCTTTTAAAGCCGATGGCTGAGTCCGCTCAAGAGCCGGTGGGCTCGATGGGCAATGACGTTCCCCATGCCGTGCTCTCGCATAAGCCTCAAGCGCTTTATACGTACTTTAAGCAGTTGTTCGCCCAGGTCACTAACCCCGCGATAGACCCAATCCGCGAAGAGCTGGTGATGAGCCTGGAAACGCTGCTTGGCCCTGAAAAAAACATATTTGACGAAACGCCCGGCCACTGCCATAAATTACTGGTCAAAAAGCCCATCCTAACCGATGAAGAGCTGGAAGCCGTACGAGCGGTCAAAAAGGGGGGCTTTAAGACAAAGACCATCTCGCTGCTTTTCAAGGTTTCGCGTCAGGGGGCCTTTATAAAAACGCTTGAGCGTATCTGTAAAGAAGCGGGCAAAGCCATACAAGAAGGCTATACCTTTATACTTTTAAGCGACCGTGGCACGAACAGGGAATATGCCGCGCTTCCTGCGCTCCTGGCAGTGGCGGCAGCGCACCATCACCTGGTCAAGAACGCCTTACGCACGCAGATAAGCATCATTCTGGAAAGCGCGGAACCTCGCGAGGTGCATCATTTCGCGGCGCTCTTTGGTTACGGCGCCGACTGCATCAATCCATACCTGGCGTTTAAAGCGGTAGAGTATCTCGTTACGCAGCAGGAAGCCGCAGTCGACGCAAAGACCGCTCTTTACAATTACATAAAGGCGCTTGACAAGGGCATTTTAAAGATACTTTCCAAGATGGGTATTTCTACTTTGCAGAGTTACCGTGGCGCCCAGATATTCGAGGCGCTCGGCCTGCATAAAGATGTTATCGACGCGTATTTCCCGGGGACAGTCTCAAGGATAGGCGGCGTCGGCTTAAATGAGATCTGCCGGGAAACGCTTTTACGCCACGAAGGAGCGTACCCGCGCATATCTGCCGAAAAGCCCCAGCTTGCAAACGGGGGCTTGTATCAATGGAGGAGAGACGGGGAATTTCACCTCTGGAACCCCGAGAGTATTGCGGCGGTGCAGGACGCAAGCCGCAATAACGACGCCAGGAAATATCAGGAGTTCGCGCGTTTGATCAATGACCAATCTCAGCAGCCTGCGACGCTGCGCAGCCTCCTGGATTTTAAGAAAGTGAACCCGGTCCTCATTGAAGAGGTGGAGCCGGTCGAGGAGATCGTCAGGCGTTTTGCCACAGGGGCGATGAGCTTTGGCTCCATTTCAAAGGGCGCGCACGAAGCCCTGGCCGTTGCCATGAACCGCCTTAAGGCAAAGTCTAATACGGGAGAGGGCGGAGAGGACCCCGCGCGTTTCATCCCGCTTCCTAACGGAGATTCCAGGCGAAGCGCCATCAAACAGGTCGCCTCAGGCAGGTTCGGGGTAACCACTAATTATTTAGTGAACGCGGATGAGCTGCAGATAAAGATCGCCCAGGGCGCAAAACCCGGAGAAGGAGGGCAGCTTCCAGGGCACAAGGTAAGCGCCACCATTGCCCGCACGCGCTACACGACGCCCGGCGTTACCCTGATCTCACCGCCCCCGCACCACGACATTTATTCTATAGAAGACCTGGCCCAGCTTATTTTTGACCTGAAGAATACGAACCCTTCAGCGCGCGTAAGCGTAAAACTGGTTTCTGAGATTGGCGTCGGCACTATTGCCGCGGGCGTTGCCAAGGGCCATGCGGACATGATCCTGATTTCAGGCGGAGACGGCGGCACAGGCGCTTCCCCTTTAAGTTCCATCAAGCACGCCGGGCTGCCCTGGGAATTGGGGATTTCGGAAACGCACCAGACTTTGGTGCTCAATGATCTAAGGAGCCGTGTGCGCCTGCAGACCGACGGCCAGATGCGCACCGGCCGCGACGTTGCGATCGCAGCGCTCCTTGGCGCCGAAGAATACGGTTTTTGCACTGCCGCGTTGATCGTGCTTGGCTGCGTGATGCTGCGCCACTGCCATTTGAATAATTGTTCCGTGGGAGTTGCCACGCAGGACGAAATACTGGAAAAGAAATTCCAGGGCAGGCCGGAACACGTGGTGAATTATTTTCGTTTTGTCGCGCAGGAATTACGCCTGATCATGAGCTCGCTGGGCGTTAGGACTATCGATGAAATGATCGGCAGGACCGACCTTCTGGAAGTAAGGAAAGCGTTACTGCCCTGGAAGGCAAAACGCCTTGATTTTTCGCGCATACTCTATAAGCCAAAGGTTACGAAAGAAGTCTCAACCCATTGTACCATACCGCAGAACCATAACATCGACGAGATCCTCGATCTGAAATTAATAGACCTGGCAAGGCCGGCTTTGGAAAAAGCAACCCCCGTGAAAAAAGAAATAAGGATCAAGAACGTCAACCGCACGACCGGCGCGATGCTGAGCGGCCAGGTCTGCAAGCGTTACGGCGAAAGCGGCCTCGCGCAGGACACTATCCATTTTAAATTTATCGGCGTTGCCGGACAGAGCTTCGGCGCATGGCTCGCCAAAGGCGTTACCTTTGAGCTGGAAGGCATGGCCAATGATTACGTGGGAAAAGGCATATCCGGAGGCAAGATCGTTATTTATCCTGACCGGGCTTGCGGGTATACTCCTCAGGAGAATATCATTATCGGCAATACCACTTTTTACGGCGCCATAAGCGGAGAGGCCTATGTCCGGGGGATCGTGGGCGAGAGGTTCTGTATCAGGAATTCAGGTCTGGATGCGGTAGTAGAAGGCGTGGGAGACCATGCGTGCGAATATATGACCGGCGGGAGAGTGGTGGTGATAGGCCCTACGGGAAGGAATTTCGGCGCCGGCATGTCAGGAGGCATTGCCTATTGTTATGATAAGTCGGGTGACTTCAGGAAGAAATGTAACCTGGAGATGGTGGCACTTGAAAAACCGGAGGAGCTCGACCGCGAGACCATCAAAAGGCTGCTTGCGAACCACCTGCACGCCACGCAAAGCCCGGTCGCCAAGACCATGCTCGATAATTTCGAGGAAGAAGCAAAGAAGTTCGTGAAGGTCATGCCTCTTGAATACAAGCGTATCCTGGAGGAGCAAAGAGTCGAGAAACGATTAGAGCTTTCAGAAGTGTCTGACGGATAGGGGTATTATGGGAGATGTAAAAGGTTTCATGAAATTCAAGCGCAGGCAGAATGAATGCAGGCCGGTATGCGAGCGCCTCAAGGACTACTCCGAGGTAACGGTAGTGCCGGCGCCTGAGCACAGCAAGGAACAGGCTTCACGCTGCATGGACTGCGGTACGCCATTCTGCCATTGGGGTTGCCCCATCGGCAACTACATTCCCGATTCAAACGACGCGGTGTTCCGCGGCCAGTGGGAAAAAGCGTTCGCGCTACTCGATGCGACCAATAACCTGCCTGAGATCACCGGCAGGATCTGCCCTGCGCCGTGCGAATACGCCTGCGTACTGGGCATCAATGACGACCCTGTCACCATACGCGAAGACGAAGGGGCGATCATCGAATATGCCTTTAGCCATAATTTGATCAAGCCTAATCCTCCCGCGAAACGAACCGGTAAGAGAATAGCGGTCATAGGTTCCGGACCGGCAGGCATTTCCTGCGCTCATCAATTGAACAAGGCCGGCCACGCGGCGACCGTGTTCGAGCGGGACGATAAGATCGGCGGCATCCTTCGCTACGGCATACCTGATTTCAAACTGGATAAGCGGATATTAGACCGCAGGATCAGGCTTCTTACGCAGGAGGGGGTCACGTTCAAGGCTTCTGTGTCTGCGGGCAAAGATTATCCCTCCAGAGATCTTAAAAAAGATTTCGACGCGATATGCCTTGCCTGCGGTTCACGAAGCCCTAGAGATCTTACTATAGAAGGAAGAGGCTTAGCCGGGATACATTTTGCCATGGACTATCTGATCCAGTCCAACAAAAGGGTGGCGGGAATCCGTTTCGGGAAAGGCGAGCTTATTGACGCCAAGGGTAAAAAAGTGGTAGTTATCGGCGGCGGTGATACCGGCGCCGACTGCGTTGGTATCGCGCACAGGCAGGGTGCTTCCTGCGTTGTCCAGCTAGAGATCATGGCTTTGCCTCCCCAATGCCGCACGAAAGAAGCCCCCTGGCCGAAATACCCCATGTTGCTTAAAACCTCAACCAGCCACGAGGAAGGCGGCAGCCGCGAATGGGCGGTATTGACTAAGCGATTCATAGGAGAGGGCGGCAGGGTCAGGAGGCTTTCCTGCGTCAGGGTAGAGCACGCAAGAGACGGGAAAAACTGCCCCGTAATGAGGGAGGTCCCTCATTCGGCCTTTGAAATAGAGGCAGAGCTGGTGATCCTCGCATTAGGGTTCCTCCATGTTGAAAAAAGCCCTTTACTCAGCGACCTGGGAGTAACGTTTGACGAACGGGGGAATATCAAGACCGACGCTTCCTACATGACCGCAATAAAGGGGATATTCAGCGCAGGCGACGCCAGGCGCGGCCAATCCCTGATCGTTTGGGCCATTTCCGAAGGCAGGCGCGCTGCCTATGCCATCGATACCTATCTTATGGGCGAGTCGGTCCTTCCTTTACTCTAGCCCCTGATTCTTTTGCGCAACTGCCAAATTAAGGCTTGACATCCGTTCTTCGCAATATAAAATAACGTTGTATTCGACTTAAGTTGGGAGGTAAAAAGTCGTCACGCAAGGAGGAAAAAGTGTCACCAGTCAATTTCGCGATGATCAAAAGCCAGCATCGCGCATGGGTAAAGAAATTATCCGCCTATTTTAAAGGAGATAGATCGGCGTTAAGCGAAATAGAGGCGTTCTCTCATGAAGATTGCGATCTGGGGAAGTGGTTGTATGCGGAAGGCATGATAAAATATGGCGCTGTCCCTGAAATGCAGGAGATAGAAGAGGTGCACGTGGAACTGCATGTCATGGTCAGGCGCATCACGAAAATGAAGCTATCCAGCGCTTTCGCGGAAAAAGAGCTCGACAAGGTAGAGATAATCAACAATAAGATTATTTATCTTCTAACCGAAGTCGAGAAGAAAATCAAGTAACTTCTCTCTTGCGGTTTGAATTACCATGAGTTTTGTGTTATAGTTTTTGTATAGCTAAAAAGGAGGCCTGATGAAAAAAACGGTCATAGTATTCTTCATCGTATCTTTTTTCGCCTTTTCTGTGTTGCCTTCTTTTGCCATGGAACAGCACTATTTTGCGGCTTCAGGAGAAAAAGCGGCCCGCGGGATCATCAATACGCTTACCGGTTGGCTGGAAGTGCCTGCTCAGGCTGCCAAGGGATACAGGAACGGTTTTCCGCAGGAAGGCAAAAACAAAGCCGCAGGCGGGATACTTGGCTTGTTAAGGGGGATCGTGCACGCGGCAGGCAGGACGACTTCAGGGGTTTTACAGCTTGTGACGTTCATGTTGCCCAACCATCCGGATAACGAAGGGGTCGGCATACCTTTAGACGCGCAGTATGCCTGGCAGGAAGGCAGGCAATATTCAGTGTTCAAAGATGGCGTAAGCCCCGTAGGGGAAAAGGCGCTAAGGGGCCTGCAGGACGCCTTTGGCGGGATACTTGAAGCGCCGGCGCAATTATCCAAGCCATCCTGCGAAAATAAATTCGTGGACGGCATCGTACGGGTATGCAAGGCGATCATCTACCCTGTCGCAAGGGTGCTTTCCGGCACGTTTGACCTGGCGACCGTATTATTGCCTAATGATACCGAAACGTACGGTTATTCTTTTAATGAAAAACACCCCTGGTCTTCTCTTGAGAAGATGAACGAGGGTCAGGAGGGGGAGGCGGAAGTCCTGGACATGTTCGTTTTTAATATGGATTCGCCTTAGCCGGATAAGGCCATGGGGGAGTAGCTATCGGGCCCGCGTGAAAACGCGGGCCTTTTTTTATTGCTGCGTGAGATTTTTGTAAAGCCCGCCGCAGATCTTATTCCTTCCCGTGTTCTTGGCGGTATACAGTTGTTTATCGAGGACCTGAAAAAGGGAATCTACGGTAACGCTGTCTTTGCCGTCAACGCAGACCAGACCCAGGCTGATGGTAAGGTCAAGTGAATGTTCAATGGTTCCGAAGGCATGCTCTTCGACCCGCTGCCTAAGCCTCTCCGCGACGATATAAGACGCCTCAAGGTTCGTAAAGGGCAGGATGACCACTATCTCTTCACCTCCGTAACGGCAGATGATGTCGATGGAGCGGATGGTTTTCTTGACGAGTTCGCCCATCTGTTCCAGCACCAGGTCGCCGTGGGAGTGGCCGTGTACGTCGTTTACTTCTTTAAAATGGTCGAGATCGAGCATCAGGCAGGAGAGGGGATAATCGTAGCGCTTGATCCTTTTAAGCTCTTCTTCAAGGCGCTGGATAAAATAGCGGCGGTTATACAGCTTGGTCAGTTCGTCGGTAATGGATAATTTACTGAGCAGTTCGTTCTTAAGTTCCAGCTCTTCTTCAAGCGCCTGGCGCTGCAGAAAAACGTTAGCGTAGGCGGCGAGTTCTTCCATGCCGATGAGCGCGGTGAGATAGCCGTCGATCAGGCCGCTTTTGAGCATCTTGATCTTTTCCTCGCGGTTGTCATTGGAATGGGAAATGACGATGATAGGGACGGTTTCGGTAGCGGCGTCGGACCTTAAGGCGATGCAGAGTTCCTGGCAGTTCTTCAGGTCGGGAAGTTCGTTATAGATGAAGATCAGGCTTATTTTATAGTGCGCGATATGCTTGATCAGCTCCTGCGCGGAAGCAAACTCCAGGAATTCGAATATTTCCTGGCTGAATTGCTTCTTAAGGTTAGCGCCGATCTCTTGGGGCAGTCCTACCCCGATGATGATCTTTTTGGCCACAGCATACTCCGTTCTCGCTTCCAGCGTACATTTATTATACCGCTTTAAATCAAGATTATCAATCACTTAGATAGAGAAGATACAATGAAAATAATTGAATAAAACATTATTTAGAGGTACAATAAAATATCAGTTTGAGTCATTTTTCTTTCGCCAGAGGTTGATGCGATGACTAAAGAAGAAGCGTTGGGGGATTTCCTGAAAAGCCTGAAGGCCACTTTCAATAACGCCTCCGCGTACGAGAAAGACCACCCCTACTTTATAAAGTCCGTTGAAAACTTTTTAAACAAGGTTAACGGCCTTTTCTCCTACCTTAGCCCCATACAGATCGCTTTCACGTTCGAGGCGCTGCTGGTGGAGGATATGCATGTGCAGAAATCGGCGCTTTCCGATGAGGTAGCAGCTATTTTCCATCAGCGTAAGATCATGAGCCTGGAGATCAGGAAAGGTATTACGCTGGAAGAAATGGTATATTTTCTTTCAGGTATTTCCATGCCGCCGAGGAAACTTTTGAGGGCCGGCGGGGCGCTTCGGTTAGTAGACGAAAAACTCATTCCTCATATACGGGTGAAAGAAGTCGATTATTCCCAGCTTCTCACGGAGGGAGGAGAAGAGCTGAAAGATATCTGGGTGTTTTTGTTGGGCGATGTGGTTGCAAAAAAGGATCCCCGGAAGATTAGCGAGATCGTCGGGAACTTTGATAAGATCATAGGTAAATTCAAAGCCGACGATATCCTGGAAGATACGGACCTGAATAAGAACGTGATGAATTTCTTAGGCTACCTCAAGGGCGGCCAGAGCGAGGACTATAAAAATTGCAGCATGGCGTTGATAAGACAGCTGTTAAGGGGGCAGGATATCACCGGCCAGCACAAGATCGATGAGGCAAAACGGCTGCTTAAGGGTTTTGACGCGGATATTTTTTCCGATACCCTCTGGGAAGAGACCTTAAAGGACCAGGCCTTCAGCTCCCTGAGCTTCAAGTTATTTTCGACGCTCGTCGAAAGGAACAAGCACCAGGAAATCGCCGACGTCCTGGCGAAAAAGGCGAAAACTTCACCCTCTATAATCAACAACGCGAAGGCGCGCAAGAGGATCTCCGACCTGTTTGCCCAGGCGCAAAACAATTATATCCTGGAGATCTATCGCCACGCGCTTGACTCCATATTCAAGGACGATGCTTCCGGCAAGGAGTTCCGTTTTGACCGGGACGGCCTGCGTAAGAACTTTCGCCTCATCCTGCTCAATATAGTTTCCGTTGAAACGAACAAGGAGAAACTCTCCCTCGTCGTAGAGAAAATGACTGAAGAAATAGACAGGGTGCTTGGCGACCGCGACTTCGAATACTTAAGCTACCTGTTTGATATCTGCGGGAAAAGGAAGAAAGAAGACCCCTCGTTGGCGGACCTGTTTGAGAAAATAGAAGGGCGTATTACCAATTTGATAGAGAACCTGGTCTTCCGGGAAGATATTCAGCAGGACATAGAGTATTTCATAGACGCGTTGCAAAAAAGCTCGCTTAATGTCGATTTCTATTTAAATAAAGTGTTCAATGAGGATAAGGTAAATCCGAACATCCTGAAGTTATTCCTGAGGTTTTTCCCCCAAGACCTGCCTCTTTTTTACAGCGGCCTGGATAAGAGGTCTTCAGACCTTGAATTCCTGCAGAGTATTTTAGAGAGCCTGGAGAATGTCAATAAGCCCGTAACGATAGACATCCTCAAATATATTTTCTCCATCTCCAATAATATCATAAAAATAGAGGTCTTACGGGCTATGCAGGAACTGCACAGCTACGACAAGGAATTCTTACTCGCGATCTTAAGCGGGCGCGACCCGATGCTAAAAAAAGAGGCGCTTCTGGCTTTAATCAGGGACGAAGCCACCAAGAGAGAAGCGCTGGAGGCGCTGTTGTCTATTCCGAGCCCCTGGGGGAAAAAGAATGAGACCATCCTGGAGAACATTATTGTGGTGGAGGAGCTCGATCTCAGGGAGGCGAAGGAGCGTCTGGCCGCTCTCGGTAAGAGATGGTTCTTCTGGAACGGCAATATCAGAAGAAAAGCAAGAGAAGTTTTGGAGCGTTGGGATGTTAGAGAAAATTGAGAATATAATCAAGGATATAGTTTCTACTTTGCAGAACGCCAAGCTCTATTCCGTCGAGCATGCCCGGTTCAAAAAATACGTGGACAAGACATACGAAGATCTCTCAGACATCCTCAAAGAAAAAGACGAACTCGTGCTGGGGATCGTGGGCCAGGAGCTGGCGTATGAAAAGGAGATATTTTTCGATTTAAGCAAGAGCCTGAAGCCCACCATCGATTATTTAAAAGAGCGCGGGATAGAAAAGATCATCTTTTACCGAAATCTCCAGAAAGAAGAGTTGACCAGGCTGTTTATGTTATTGGGGATGCGCAAAGACGAGATCAAGAACGAGCCCCAGGAATACTTGTCCGTGGCGGGGGTACGGAACATTTTTGTGGGTAAGCTTCAGGGCGTCCACGCGAGCAAGGACCCTGCGCAGGATTCCTCGGGGATGCTATACGATACTTCATTGACACAGCTATCATCGTCGCTGGACGCGGTGTTGAACAACGATCCGATCGACTACCTGAGCCTTAGGTTTTCCATCTGCAATATCATGGACAGCATGATCAACCGGTATAAGGAGTTCCTGAAGCTCTCCACCATGAAAAGGTTCGACGTAGGGACATTTACCCATACCTTAAACGTTGCCATACTTTCCATGTATTTTTCCCATAAGCTCGGCTTTGAGAGGGAAGAAGTATTGGATATCGGGACCGCCGCGATCTTCCATGATATCGGCAAGCTGTATATCTCCCGCAGGATCATCCAAAAGCCGGAACGCCTTACCGACAAAGAGTTCGAAAGAGTAAAAAGCCATGTCATACTGGGAGCGGAGATCCTGATGAAGTACGTGGACACGCTAGGGACTCTTCCGGTGGTAGTATGTTTTGAGCACCATTTGAAATACGACACCAAAGGATATCCGCGGCTGTCCTTTTTCCAGAAGCCGCACCTGGCTTCCCTTATCGTGTCCATTTGCGACGTCTATGACGCCCTCTCCCAGAAAAGGAGCTATAAGAACGATTATCCTCCCGATATGATCTACAAAATAATGGTCAAGGATAAGGAGAAAGCCTTTGAGCCTGAACTTTTGGATAAGTTTTTCAATATCATGGGGGTCTGGCCCGTGGGCACAGTCGTGGTGTTGAGCGATTCGCGCATCGCGGTGGTAAGAGAGCAGAATGAGAACAGTATATTCTCGCCCAAAGTCGAGGTGATCCTGCCCGAAGACAAGAAAGAAGCCGTCGATTTGAAAGAGACGGCTGAAACCCTCAAAATAGTCCGCTACATCAACCTTTTTAAGGAAGGTAAAGAGTATCTGCATTTGATCTAAGGCAGTGCCCGCATACGCTACTTTTCACACGCATGAAGATGCCTCGCTTTGCGCAATACGGATGTTTCGCCGGTCTTATCGTACTGGCGGGGATTTTCTACCTGTCTGCAATATCGCCTGACCATGACTGGGGGGATGACTTCGCCCAGTACATTATCCACGCTAAAAATCTCGCCCTCGGTATCGAGTATAGCGATACCGGCTACATTTTTAACCCCCATAACCCGGTCGCCCCTGAAGCCTACCCGCCGTTATTCCCGCTGCTGTTGTCTGTCGTATACGGCATCTTCGGATTAAATTTCGTGGCGATGAAGGTCGAAGTCATCGTATGCCTTTTGGCCTCCTTCTGGGTTGTGTTCTTTGTTTTCAGGGAACGCCTGCCTTTTGGCGCTCTTATCGCTTTCGTCGGGCTCATGGCGTTTAATCCCTGGCTTAAAGATTTTAAGGAACACATTCTCTCGGAAATCCCCTTTGCGATGTTTGCCTATTTAAGTTTGCTGTTGATAGACAGGCTTCAGAAAAAAGCCTCCTTTGGCGAAGTCCCCAAGTCATCCGCCGTCCTGACAGGCATAGCGATGTATATGGCCTACGCTACAAAGAGCATAGGGATTGTTATCCCCGCGTCGTGTATCCTTCTTGCCGTACTCAGGCGCAAGAGGCTTGTTTTACCCATAGCGATAGCGGCCGCGGTATTCTTGGCCCTTATGGCGGCGCAGAATCTCCTTTTGCACACTGACAGCGGATATGCGCGGGCCATGCGTTTTAATCTGCAGCGTTTTCCCGGCAATCTTTCCGCGTTCATCGGCGGGCTGTCGGATATTTATTTTAATTCCGCTGTCGGCGCCATCAAGTTCGCGCTGTTACCCGTATCAGTCTTCCTGGCGTTGAAAGGTTTTACGGCGCGCGCGCGCAAAGATGTATCAGTGCTTGAGCCTTTTTCTTTTCTTTACTCCTGCACGCTCTTTGTACTCGCATTTCTGGTGCCCTTTGATAATTTTAACGCCTCCCGCTACCTGCTTCCGGTCATGCCCGCATTCCTTTATTACATTTTTACGGGGATAGCCGGAAAGGGGTTATGGCGACCTCAAGAAGCCGGGGCAAAGTTGTTAACGGTATTCGTGACCGCCGTTTTTACCTTCTATGCGCTGGCCTACGTGCGGGTGAAACCACTTCCGGAAGCCCGGGTAATGAGGCCTGGCGCCGCGGGGCTTTTCGCGTACATCAGTAACAATACCGGGAAAGACGACGTGTGCGTTTTTATAAAACCTCGCGTGCTTACGCTTTTCACCCAGCGTAAGGCCTGCGTGTACTACAGCCCCACGCGTTATCAGGATTTCTGGGATTACCTTAAATCAGTCCACGCCTCGTACCTCATCGTGATACCCGTCTACGATTTCTACCTCCTCAGGTTTATACAGCACTACCGCGACAGTTTCCGCGAGACTTTCTCAAACGGCGATTTTCAAGTGTACCGGATCGAACATTTCATATGATTTTCATTGAATAACGCTTTAATAGGGGGTATAATAAGTAACCAAAAAAGGAGGTCTGTCATGTGTAAGACCTGCGCCGCGCATAAGAACAAGCCGAAGAAAAGGAAATAGGCGGTTTTCTGCAGGTAGGGGTGGTCGGCGATAATTATTTGACAGGCAATGGAAGTATGCTATACTACACAGTAGTCCTACGAAGTACTACGGAACAGACAAAGGCGTTTTACGGCCGGGCTGTCGGCGCGAAAACGCCTCTATTGTTTTTAAAGAGCATACAAAGAGGCTGTTATGGCTAAATTTATTTTTGTCACCGGAGGCGTGATTTCCAGCCTCGGCAAGGGGATCGCCTCGGCGTCCATAGGCAGGATCCTGGAATCAAGGGGCTTAAAAGTCTCCCTTATGAAATTCGACCCGTATATCAATATCGATCCCGGGACAATGAATCCCTTCCAGCACGGCGAAGTGTACGTGACCGATGACGGCGCTGAAACGGACCTTGACCTGGGCCACTACGAGAGGTTTTCCAGCGCCGGCATGACCAGGTTCAATAACGTGACCACCGGCCAGATCTACAACGCGGTCATCGCCAAGGAAAGGCGGGGGGATTATCTGGGCAAGACTATACAGGTGATCCCGCATATCACTAATGAGATAAAAGAGCGGGTCAAAAAGGTCGCTTCGGTTTCCGGCGCCGATATCGTGATCGTGGAGATCGGCGGCACGGTGGGCGATATCGAAAGCCTCCCCTTTCTCGAAGCGGCGAGGCAATTCAGGCTGGATATGGGCCACGACAATGTGCTCTACATCCACCTGACGCTCATACCCTATATCAGGTCCGCTGATGAAATAAAGACCAAGCCCACTCAGCATAGCGTTGGGACGCTGCGAGAGATCGGCATCCAGCCGGACATACTGGTCTGTCGCACTGAAAAGCCCCTTTCCGGCGATATCAAGGAGAAGATCTCCCTTTTCTGTAATGTAAGGAAGGAGGAGGTCATCGAAGCGATAGATGTATCATCCATTTATCAGATTCCGCTCATCTTTAAGAACCAGATTTTGGATGAGATCATATTAAGCCGTTTCCATTTGATATGCAAGTCTTCGGACTTAAAGGAATGGGAAAAGGACGTCGTTGCAAGGGTCCTTAATCCCGCTCATCGCGTCACAATCGCCCTCGTGGGCAAGTATATAAGCTTGCAGGACGCCTACAAGTCCATTTTTGAGTCTTTAATCCATGCCGGGATCCATAATGACGCGTTGGTCCAGATAAAACGGGTGGATTCCGAGGATATCGAGAAGGGCAGCCTTAAAGAAGTGTTCGAAGGCGTAAGCGGGATCCTGGTGCCGGGAGGGTTCGGCTACCGCGGGATTGAAGGCAAGATCAAGGCCGTAAAGCATGCCAGGGAATGCCGTATCCCCTACCTGGGTCTTTGCTTAGGCATGCAGTGCGCGGTAATTGAATTTGCCAGGGACGTCTGCTCCATGAAAGAAGCCAATTCCACCGAATTCAAGCCCAAGACAAAATATCCCGTAATAAGCCTTCTGGAAGAGCAGCGTAAGGTCAGGGATATGGGCGGCACGATGCGTTTAGGGGCGTACCCCTGCAAGATCAAAAGGAATACGCTTGCGTTCAAAGTCTACGGGAAAGAATTGATCCAGGAGCGCCACCGCCATAGGTACGAGTTCAACAACGCCTATAAGGCCGCGCTGGAAAAGAAGGGCATGGTGTTTTCCGGGGTATATGCCAATAAGAACCTGGTTGAGATAGTCGAACTGAAGGAGCATCCTTTCTTTATTGCGGTGCAGTTCCACCCCGAATTCAAATCCAAGCCGGACAACGCGCATCCGTTATTCAGGGAGTTCATCAAGGCCGCCCTTGGAAAAGCGGTCGCCCACCAGAAATTTTAACTTGAGGATACGCGTTTTTGAGTTATACTTTACCGATAAATAAAAGAGGGTAAATTGAAGCGAGCAATACTTGCATTAGAGGACGGCACGATATACAGGGGGGTTTCATTCGGCGCCGAGGGTGAGGTAACCGCGGAGGTGGTATTCAATACCAGCATGACCGGCTACCAGGAGATACTTACCGACCCCTCCTATAAAGGCCAGATCGTCACTATGACATACCCGTTGATCGGCAATTACGGCGTTAATGAAGAAGACGTGGAATCGTGTAAGCCCCGCGCTGAAGGCTTCGTGGCGAAAGAATGCAGCAAGATAGCCAGCAACTGGCGCGCGCAAAAATCGTTGGGGGACTATCTTAAGGAATACGGGATCCCCGCCATTGAAGGCATAGATACGCGCTCACTCACCCTGCATATAAGAAAAGAGGGCGCAATGAAGGCGGTGCTCTCTACCGAGGATGCCGATGAAAAGAGGCTGGTGAGAAAAGCCAGGGCGTCAATCGGCCTGGTCGGTATCGACCTGGTCAAAGAGGTCGCCTGCGCGAAGACGTATGAATGGAATCAAAGCGGTAAATATAAAACAGTAGTGCTTGATTGCGGCATTAAGTTCAACACGCTCAGGATACTCGCACAGCATGATTGCAAGGTCATAGTGATGCCCGCGAACGCAAGCGCAGGCGACATCATGAAGCTAAAGCCCGACGGCCTCCTGCTTTCAAACGGCCCCGGGGACCCTGCCGCGGTTTCATACGTGGTAAAGACCACCCGGGAGCTCCTGGGGAAAGTCCCGATATTCGGTATATGCCTGGGCCATCAAATGCTGGGGCAGGCGCTGGGGGCTAAGACCTTCAAATTGAAGTTCGGCCACCACGGCGCGAACCACCCGGTCAAGGACGTAAAGACCGGCAAGGTCTCCATCACCGTGCAGAACCATGGCTTCTGCGTAGATATCGGTACGTTGAACAAAAAAGAGATAGAGATCACGCACGTGAATCTTAACGACAATACGCTTGAGGGGATGAAGCACAGGAAACTCCCTGCGTTCTCGATGCAATTTCATCCCGAAGCCTCCCCCGGCCCTCACGACGCGAAATATCTTTTCGGAGAATTCCTGCGCATGATGGAATCAGCGAGAAAGAAAAATGCCTAAACGCACCGACATAAAGAAGATCATGATCATAGGCTCTGGGCCCATCATTATCAGCCAGGCCTGTGAGTTCGATTATTCCGGCACGCAGGCCTGCAAGGTGCTGAAGCAGGAAGGCTACAAGGTGGTGCTGGCAAACTCCAACCCCGCTACTATCATGACGGACCCCGAGACAGCCGACCGCACCTACATCGAGCCTGTCACGGCGGAAATGATGGAAAAGATTATCGCCAAGGAAAGGCCTGACGCGCTCCTGCCGACTCTGGGCGGGCAGACCGCGCTTAATACCGCGGTAGAGCTCGATAAGAAAGGCATATTGAAGAAATACAAGGTGGAGACCATCGGCGCTAATATCCACGCCATAAAGAAGGGCGAAGACAGAAAGCTTTTCAAGGAGGCGATGAAGAAAATCGGCCTTGACCTGCCGAAAAGCGACAAGGCTTATACGGTCAAGGACGCCTTGAGGATCGCGCGGAAAATCGGCTTCCCGGTGATCATCAGGCCGAGCTTTACGCTTGGCGGCACGGGCGGAAGCGTCGCTTATAACATCGAAGAGCTCAAGGGGCTCGCCAAGACAGGCATAGAATCGAGCATGATAAGCGAGGTCCTTATCGAAGAATCGGTAATCGGGTGGAAAGAGTTTGAATTAGAGGTTATGAGGGACTTAAAGGACAATGTGGTGATAATCTGTTCTATAGAGAATTTCGATCCCATGGGTATCCATACCGGAGACAGTATCACCGTCGCCCCCGCCCAGACGCTGACGGACAGGGAATACCAGCAAATGAGGGACGCCGCGATCGCCTGCATAAGGGAGATCGGCGTTGAGACCGGAGGCTCGAACATCCAGTTCGCGGTCAACCCGGAGAACGGCCGCATGGTGATCATCGAGATGAACCCCAGGGTTTCAAGGAGCTCAGCGCTTGCCTCCAAGGCTACCGGTTTTCCCATCGCCAAGATCGCCGCCAAATTGGCGGTAGGCTATACCCTCGATGAAATACCCAACGATATCACCAGGGAGACGCCCGCCTGTTTCGAGCCGGCGATCGATTATTGCGTGGTGAAGATCCCCCGTTTTACCTTCGAGAAATTCGCCTCGGCGGACCCGACGCTGACCGTTTCCATGAAGTCAGTGGGGGAAGCGATGTCCATAGGCAGGACCTTTAAAGAAGCGCTGCAGAAGGGGCTGCGGTCGCTCGAGATTAAAAAATACGGGCTGGAGAGCGTCATGTTTAAAGATGCGCGTAATACCAAAGCCGACAGCGCGGCCCTGGAGAAGATCTACGGAAAATTACGCACGCCTAACAGCGAACGCGTATTTTATCTCGGCGACGCGATACGGGCCGGAGTCGGCATGGAAAAGATTTACGAACTGACGAAAATAGACAGGTGGTTTCTGCACAACATGAAAGAGATCATTGATCTTGAGAAAAGCCTCGTTGAGAACGGCGCGCCCCTTACTAAAGAGCTTTTGAGCGCCGCGAAGGAATACGGATTTTCCGATCGCCAGTTGGGGAAACTGCTTGGTACGCGGGAAGAAGAGATCCTCGCGCTGCGCAAATCTTTCAATATAGAACCCACATTCAAACTTGTAGACACCTGCGCCGCAGAGTTCAAGGCGCACACCCCGTACTATTATTCCACCTACGATACATAACTACCAAGAGGAGACGAAATGTTCAATTTTATCGTAAAGGGCGGTCCGGTGATGATCCCGATCATCCTGGGATCGGTTATCGGCCTGGCGATCGTCCTTGAGAGGTTCTGGGTTTTCAGGCAGATGCGCCTGGACACCTTCGGCTTCGTGCAGGAAATATTCAGGCTTATGAAAGTCAAGAGGGCTAAAGACGCCCTCGAGCTCTGCGCTAAATATACCCGCCATCCCTTGGCAGCGGTCTTCAAGATCGGCCTGGAACGCCGCAATCTCCCGTTAGACAGGCTGGAAAAGATACTGGAACAGGCCGGCAACAACCAGATGCTTAAGCTTGAGAAGCACCTGGGTGCGCTGAGTTCTATCATCAGCATTGAGCCGCTGTTAGGCTTTTTGGGGACGATTACCGGCCTGATCCGCGCCTTCATGTCCTGGGAGCGCGCGGGCGCGAACGTCACCGTCAGCGTATTAGCCGCGGGGATTTATGAGGCGATGCTCACCACGGCCGCGGGCTTGTCCGTTGCCATACCGCTTTACCTGTGTTATCACTACTTCATTAACCGCATAAGGACGAGCTCCAACGACCTCACCAACCATTGCATCCAGTTGCTCGAGGTCATTGCCGAAGCAAAGGAGGCGTAACGCGTAATGAAGATATCCGGTCAGAGGAATTACCAGGTAAGTTTAGAGTCGGTGGCCATGACCGATATCGTATTGAACATGTTCATCTTTTTTTTCATATCGTTTAGCCTGCTCTATACGTTCAGCCCCGAGCGCGTGAAAAAATTGGACGTGTCGCTTCCCGAGGCCAAGAGCGCGACCGCCCTGAAAGAGAAAAAACAGGTTACGGTCACCATCACCAATGAAGGGGTCGTGTACCTGGATAAAGAGATCGTTAACAGGCAGGAACTAAAGGCCAGGATCTCAAAGCTGCATAAAAATAATCCGGCGCTTGGCGTCGTGTTGAGCTCAGATAAATTTGTCCGCTTCCAGGATATTGTTGAAGTGCTTGATACTCTGAACCAGCTGGGCATCAAGAACCTTAATATCGCCGCCACAACCGAGCATTGATCGCAAGGGCTTCCGGGAATAACGCCACACTACTGCTTGATTGAAGAACCGATCCGGGTTTTTAATCTTTATCGCCACGCTTCTTCTGCTCTGGTACCTGGGCGGGCTCTTCCGTATCGACACCAACGCCATTGCGCGGTCTTTAGAGGGGATCCCCGTTTTTTACCGCTTCGGCGTTTTTATAACGCTCTATGTCTGCGTCACTTTTTTCGTCTGGTTCTCCAAAGACCTCTTCAGGATCATGGCAGCGGTTATGTTCGGCGCGTATGGAAGCACGCTGTGTATTTTTATCGCCGAGGCTATCAACGCCTGCCTCCTGTTTTATTTCGCGCGCTCCCTGGGTAGAGGCTTTGTGGAGGAGAAATTAAGGATAGCCTGCGGCCCGCTGCATAAAAGAATAGCGGGCGCGCGTTTTTCCTGGCTTTTTATCTTAAGGGCGGTGCCGCTTGTGCCTTTTCGTTTCCTGGACCTTCTCTGCGGGGTAACGGGCATTTCTTTCAAGCGTTATATGGCAGCGGTGCTTTTCGGTTCGCCGCTGAGGATCTTCTGGCTGCAGTTCATACTTGCAGGGGTAGGCGAGGCCGTCTTCAATAAGCCCGAGGCCCTGCCCGCATACCTGTCACAGCACGGCGTCTTGCTGTCTTTGAGTTTTTTCTACGCCATCGCAGTGTTCCTGGTCGCCTTCAGGATAAGACAGAAAGGATAACCCTATGGCCGTACATGTACGATTCCTGGGAGGGGTAAGGACCGTGACCGGTTCAAGCCACCTTATTTCGACCGATAAGTCGCAGGTGCTCATCGACGCCGGGCTGTTCCACGGCCACCGCGATGAAGCATACAGGATAAATACCACCTTCAATTATAATTCCCGCACGCTCAAAGCGCTCGTATTATCGCACGCCCATATTGACCATAGCGGCAATATCCCTAACGTCATCAGAAAGGGCTTACGTTGCAAGATATTCTGTACGCATGCTACCAAGGACCTTTGCGAATTAATGCTCGGGGATTCCGGAAGGATCCAGGAAGAGGACGTCCGGTATCTCAATAAGATCAATAAACGGATGGGGCTGCCTTTAAGAAAGCCCCTCTATACCGAGAAAGAGGCCCTGCAATCGATCAGGCGGTTCCATCCGCTTTCTTATGGAAAGGCATTCCGGCTCGCAAAAGACGTTTCGCTGACGCTTCGGGATGCCGGCCATATCCTGGGTTCGGCGATCGCGATGCTGGATATCAAAAACGGCTCCGGCGCTATGCGGTTTGGCTATGCGGTTGACCTGGGGAGAAGGGGCCTGCCCCTTTTGAATGACCCGGCTACGCCAAAAGGCCTCGACTATTTGGTCCTGGAAAGCACCTACGGCGGCAGGCTCCACGCTTCGATAGACGAGGCAAAAAGCAAGCTGCGCGATGCCATCAATCGCACGGTAGCAAGGGGCGGCAAGATCCTCATACCTTCGTTTGCCTTGGAGCGCGCGCAGGAGGTGATCTATTTTCTCAATGCGCTGCTAAAGGAAAAGTCCATCGCCTCCATACCTATATACGTGGACAGCCCTCTGGCGGTCAATATCACCGATCTGTTCGAACACCATCTGGCGTATCTCGATCAGGAAACGAGGGCCGCCATACAGGGGGGGCACAGCCCCTTTGGATTCCTGAATATACGCTATATCCGCGACCAGCGGGAATCCAAGGCCCTTAACAACGACAGGCGGCCGATGATCATCATCGCCGGAAGCGGCATGTGCGAGTCGGGAAGGATACTGCACCATCTGAAGAACAATATCGAAGATTCAAGGAATACGATACTGGTGGTAGGGTATATGGCGAAAGATACCTTGGGCAAGAGGATCGTGGATAAGATGCGCTTCGTGCGTATTTTCGGGGTAGAGTACGAATTGAACGCCGGAGTCGAGGTGCTCAACGCGTTATCGGGCCATGCCGACAAAAACGACCTGCTTGAATTCGCGAAAGCCTGTCTGCCCTTGAAGAAAATATTCCTGGTGCACGGCGACTTGGAGCAGACCCAGGCGCTGCACGAGGCGCTCCTGGGAGAGGGGCTGAATTCATATATCCCCTCCAAGGACGAAGAGGTCTTGCTAGAATAAGGATTGTGTGATACTATAGTGCGCTAAATGGGATTTCGCTAAATGCGCCTGACGGCGCGTATTTGTTCTCAAGGAGGGTAAGAAGATGGCTGGAGGAAAATCAACGCCAAAGAAAGACAAGGCAATGAAGGTGTCGGGAGGGGCTACGGTAAAGAACGGGCAGATCCTGGCGCGGGGTTTCAACACGTTTAAGGCAGGCAAGAACGTCAAAGGGATAGAATCCCTGTACGCGTTACGCGACGGAAAGGTGAGTTTTACCAGAAAGAAGACAAGCCGCGGCAGGCCAAGGACGTTCATTAACGTGTTGCCTTAGGGGCAAGCGGTATGGAGAGCGTCAACGCTACCCCCCAGGATAAAGCCAAGACATACGCCTGCCTCAAATACAGCCTTTCTATCTTCGAAACGATCTACGTGCTTACGCTGCTTTTCCTTTTTGCGGGATCAGGCGCATCGAAAATGCTTTCCCTCGCGCTCGCTAGGCTCACCCAGAGCAACTACCTGATGTTGCCCGCCTACCTTTTTGCAACAATTGCCGCCTATTATCTTTTGAACCTGCCCTTAAACTTTTACCATTCTTTTGTGCTGGAGCACCGATTTTCCCTATCCCGCCAAAAAATAAAGGATTGGCTTATGGACCAGCTAAAAGGCCTGGCGCTTTCCTACGTATTGAGCCTTATCTGCCTTGAAGTATTTTATTTTATCTTAGCGCGTTATCCCGGCAACTGGTGGCTGATCGTTTCTATCGCCTGGATATTCTTTAGCCTTATCCTGGCAAAACTTACGCCCGTGCTCATCGTGCCTTTGTTTTTCAAATACAAGAGGCTGACGGATGAGTTGCTGCGGCAGCGGGTCCTTGAGCTGGCGAATCTCATGAGGGTCAAAGTGCTCGATGTCTTTGAGATAGATTTCAGCAAAAAGTCCCTCAAGGCCAATGCCGCTTTCATCGGCTGGGGCGCGACAAGAAGAGTGCTTCTGGCCGATACGCTCAAGGATACATACACGCAGGATGAAATGCAGGTTATCCTGGCGCATGAATTCGCGCACTTTAGGCTCAAGCACTTGTTAAAGCTCATACTGATAAGCGCGGGTGCGACCGTGTTGTCATTCCTGTTTATTTTTAAGACCAGCGCGCACGTCTTGCATTGGTTTCACGTACCGGCGCTCTCTGATCTCGCGGCGCTGCCCGTCATCCTTATTTATTTTATCGCGGCGGGAATAGCGCTTGGGCCCCTGGAGAACTATATCAGCCGGTCATTCGAACGCGAGGCGGACGCCATGGCGATAAAAGTAACGGGCTTAAAAGATCAGTTCGTCGCGACCATGGATAAGCTCGCCGCTCAAAACCTTGCGGACAGAAAGCCTCATCCGGTGATCAAGTTTTTCTTCTTCGACCACCCGCCTATTGACGAGCGTATCGAGTACGCGCGCGCCCTGGGGGCGGCGTAAAAATTTAAGATTGAATTAGCGCCCTCTTAGCGCTACAATACAAAAGGAGGATACATGGGGAAAAGAATGATTTTTTTGCCCGTGCTGTTTTTACTGTTTTCTGCGATAGGAGCCCACGCGATGACCGATGAATCGAACGTTGTGCTGGAAACCAGCCAGGGGAATATCGTGATAAAGTTATTTCCCGCCGCAGCGCCAAAGACGGTGGAGAACTTCCTCGGGCTGGTCAAAAAAGGTTATTACAACGGGACAGTCTTTCACAGGGTGATCAAGGATTTCATGATCCAGGGGGGTGATCCTACTGCCACGGGGATGGGCGGTGAGTCTATCTGGGGCAGGCCCTTTGAAGATGAAGTCTTGGCGAACGTCAAGTTTGAACGGGCAGGGCTCGTGGCGATGGCTAACGCCGGCCCCAATACCAACGGCAGCCAGTTCTTCATTACCACCAAGCCTACGCCCTGGCTGAACATGAGGCATACGATATTCGGGGAAGTGGTAGAGGGCTATGACGTAGTGCAGAAAATAGAGAACGCCAGGGCCGACGCCCAGGACAGGCCGCTACAAGAGCAGAAGATAATAAAGGCGTATGTAAAGGAATAGGGGGATGCTCGCATGATTAAAGACGCAAGGCTCGGCAAGGAGATAGTGGTATCGGCGGTGAATAAGATCGGGATACTGGCGGATATATCGAAAATACTCGCCGACCACGCCGTCAACATCGAAGCGGCCGCAGGATACGCGGTAGAGAATACCGCGGTGATAATGCTGGTGACGGACGATAACCTGCGCGCTATCGATGCGCTGAAAAAGCAAGGGTACCAGTCAGTCAAGGAGAGAGAGGCAGTGATCGTGACGCTCGAAAACAAGCCCGGCGCGCTTAAAGGGCTCACCGCGAAATTGGCCGCGCTGGAGATAGATATAAAACAGCTCTACGGGACGACCTGTCCCGAAAGCTGCCCCGCGGTCATCGTGCTCTCGACCACCGATAACGAAAAAGCGCTGGTGTCATTCAAGAAGAAATAAAGCGCCCTGCCGGAGAAGGAAAAGTACTATGCCAAACTACGAAATAGTAAAAGGATATTGCAATTCCCGGAAAAAAGATGCGGTGCTGCCGGCAACGTATGTCTCTGAACACAAGGGTTCAAAGAAATTATGCAGGACCATAAATGATTGCCTGAGCAAAGACCCCGATTGCCAGAAGATAGGCTGTAAGTTCGCCAAGGGGGATAAAGAACCGCACCTTCACCTGCCCGAATAGCGCGTTGCCGCTTATTGCGGCTGGTTCAGAAAATCAATAATGATGCGGGCAGCCCGTTTGCTTGCGCCTTTTTCTCCGAGCGAAGGCTTGATCCGGGCGAGGTCTTGTCGCATCTTTTCCAATGCGGCAGGGTCTTGTAAGAGGGCAATTGCCTGCCTGGCTATGGCGGCGGGCGTTGCTTCGAACTGCACGAATTCCGGCACGATACATTTTCCCGCCACGATATTCACCATACCGATGCAGGCGAGTTTTACCTGCGGCCTGTAAAGGAAATAATTCAAAGGGTTCATCCTGTAGACCACCGCAAAAGGCGTCTGAAGTATCGCCGCCTCGAGCGTCGCCGTGCCTGAACAGACGAGCGCGAAATCAGCCGCGTACAGGCAGTCGTACGTCCTGTTTTCTATGATCTTGGTTTCCGCGGGAAACTTTCTTACCGCCCGGTAATAGATATCCAGCGGGACATTCGGTGATTTCGCGATGATGAACCGGGCATCCTTGATCTTTTTTTGGATAAGGGCGGCGGCCCCCAGCATCGCGGGCAGCACGAAGCGTATTTCCTGAGGCCGAGAACCGGGTAAAAGGGCTATAGTGTTTCCAGACTCCGGGAGGCTGTACGTCTTGAGAAAATCTTTCCTGTTCATCGAGGGCTCTACGATATCCAGCAAAGGGTGGCCGACGCATATCGCCTTGATGCCGAAACGGGCGTAAAATTCTTCCTCGAACTTAAAAAGCACGATCAGCTTGCGCACATACGCGTTGATGGTCTTGACCCTGCCCTCTCTCGATGCCCAGACCTGGGGGCTTATGTAGTAGAGCACGGGAACCGCGTTATTGATGGACCTGGCGAGCCTCAAATTGAATCCCGAGAAGTCTACCAGCACTACGCAGTCGGGTTTTTCGCGGATTATTTTCTCAAGGATGCGTTTCTTCAGGGAGAGAAATTGCGGCAGTTTCTTGAGCACGTCGAAAAAGCCCATCACCGCAAGGCCTTTGATGTCGAAGAACACTTCGGCGCCCGCCTGGCGTAAAAGCGCGCCCCCTACCGCCTGGATCCGGCAGTCCAAAGACAGCGTCCGTATTTCTTTGACGAGTGCCGCGGCGTTAAGGTCGCCCGAAGGCTCTCCGCAGACTATTAGGATGTGCTTTTTTTCTGCCATATTTGCTGCTGGATCTCCAGGGCTACCCTCAGGGCGTCTCTTGCCACGGGGCCGGACACCAGGGGTTCCTTGTGGCTCACCACGCAGTCCAGGAACGATTCGAGCTCTTTTTGCAATGGCTGTTCTTTTTCGATGGGGAGGTTATGTTTGGTGATCAGGAACGCGTTCTTTTTGTAGACGGTCGCCTTTGCTTCCTTGTAATCCAGTGAAATGTAGGTGTTCTCCTGGAAGATCCTGATCTTGCGCATTACTTCGTCTGAAACGCGGCTTGCGGTGAGGTTCGCCACGCATCCGTTTTCAAAGGTAATGCGGGCGTTGGCGATGTCTTCGAATTTGGTAAGCACGTTTATGCCTATGGATTCGGTTTTTTTGACCTTCGAGCCGACCAACCCCAGCACTATATCGATGTCGTGTATCATGATGTCGAGCACGACCCCTACGTCCAGGGAGCGGTTCGGGAAAGGGCTAAGCCTATGGCATTCAATGAATTTCGGCTCTTTAATAAGCTTATGCGTGGCGGCAAATGCCGAATTGAACCTCTCTATATGGCCGACCTGCAGGATAAGGTCCTTTTCGCCGGCCAGTTCGATCAGCTCATCGGCCTGGGCGAGGTCATCGGTGAATGGTTTCTCGACGAGGACGTGGATATTATGCTGCAGGAAATCCGAGGCTATCCTGTAATGGAGCCTGGTGGGCGCGGCTATGCTTACCGCGTCCACTTTCGTGAAGAGTTCGCGGTAATCGGCGTAGCCCGGCACCCCTAATTCCGCCGAAACCGCGCGCAGGCGGGCCTTATCGATATCGCAGACCGCTTCCAGCGAGCAGGCGGATAGCCCCTTATACAGCTTTGCGTGCAGGCTCCCGAGGTAGCCTGTGCCAACCACAGCAATTCTAATCTTTTGCATACAAAAATCATAGCAAACTACTCGACAAAAGTCAATGGGTATGATACTATAACACCATGCGTGATTACCTGAAATTACTTAAATTCATCAAGCCCCATATGGGGTTGTTCGGCCTGGCTTCGGTATTCATGGTTTTGTCCGCGCTCTTTGACGGCATTTCGATCGGCATGATCGTGCCCCTTACCGACAAGGTCCTGACCAACCAAAAGATCATCGTTCCTGCAAAGCTTCCCGTTTTTTTATCCCGTTTGGTGGACAGGATAAACGATATACCGTCCCTGCAGATGCTTAATTACATGGCGATCGCCGTATTGGCGCTGTTCGTCGTCAAAGGGATCGTCGGGTTCCTGCAAAGCTACTTTATGTCGGCTATCGGCCAGAGGGTCGTCAGGGATATAAGGGCCCAGTTGTACGCCAAGCTCCAATGGCTTTCCCTGGATTACTTTATTAAGAGGCGCGGGGGGGAGCTTATCTCGCGGGTGACCAACGACGTAAGGCTGGTAGAGAACGCCGTTTCTTACGGTTCAACTGATTTGGTCTACCAGAGCATGCTGGTCATCTTATTCACGTTCCTTATCTTCTTCATCCATTGGAGGATGGCGTTCACCGCAGTGGTGCTCATGCCCCTGATAAGCCTGCCGATAGTAAAAGTAGGCAGGGCATTGAGAAAGATCTCCCACAGGAGCCAGGAGGCGATGGCGGATATCAATTCGCTGCTCTATGAGACGATCATAGGCACCAGGATCGTCAAGGCGTTCAACATGGAGCAGTACGAAATAGCGAAATTTAACCGCATTAACCACGGTTACTATAAGCTTTCCATGAAGTCCATAAAGCGCATGCTGTTGTTAGGGCCGTTCACGGAAATACTGGGCAGCATCGCCGGGGTATTTGTCCTTTTCTGGGGAGGCAGGGAGGTCATCGAGGGAAGGCTTTCCTTCGGCGTGCTCGGGCTTTTCCTCGGTTCGTTGTTTTCTCTGATCAGGCCGTTCAAGAAACTAAGCCAGGTAAATTCCATCAATCAGCAGGCGGTTGCCGCGAGCACCAGGATCTACGAGGTCCTGGATACCCCTGTTTCGGTCGTTGACAAGCCGCTTGCCAAGCCTTTGGGGCTGCTCAGGGACAGCGTGCTGTTCGAGGATGTGTGGTTCGGTTACGGCCACACCCACGTCTTAAAGGGCATTAATTTGGAAGTAAAAAAAGGGGAGGTGCTGGCGATCGTCGGGCCCAGCGGCGCCGGAAAAACGACGTTCGTGGACCTGATCCCTCGTTTCTACGATCCCCAGAAGGGCGGGATCTTTATCGACGCAGTTGACGTACGGGACGTGTCCCTTAAGTCTCTGCGCCAGCAGATAGGCATCGTGACGCAGGAGACGATCCTTTTCAACGACACCATCCGGGCAAATATCGCCTACGGCAGGCCCGACGCTTCTTTGAAGCAGGTAGAGCATGCGGCAATGCAGGCCTACGCGCATGAGTATATCCAGCATATGCCTTTGAAATACGATACGTTTATCGGCGACCGGGGAACGAAGCTTTCCGGGGGCGAGCGTCAGAGGATCGCTATTGCCAGGGCGCTGCTTAAAAATCCCCCCATCCTCATCCTTGACGAAGCGACGTCACAGCTGGACACTGAATCCGAGCGCCTGGTGCAGGAAGCTTTAAACAGGCTGATTGAGGGGCGTACCGTGTTCGTGATAGCCCATAGGCTCTCCACCATTCGCCACGCCCACAGGATAATCGTGATAAGCGAAGGCAAAATCGCCGAAGAGGGATCTCATGAGCACCTCCTGGCCAAAGACGGCCTGTACAGGAGGCTCTACCAGAACCAGCAGCTGCGCTAATTGTGTTGATTTAATCCGTGATTGTGATAAAATTATTGGGTTCTTTCCAGGCCATTGACCACTCTTTTTAAAAAGAATCTTCTCTCATGAAGGATCTAAGCTCGATTATCAGCCGTTTCGCCAAGGCGCGTATTTTAGTGCTCGGCGACCTGATCCTGGACGAGTTTGTCTGGGGCGATGTAGACAGGATCTCTCCTGAAGCGCCGGTCCCGGTGGTTTGGGCGAAGAGGCGCACGTTTGTGCCGGGAGGGGCGGCCAATGTGGCGTTCAATATCCGCTCGTTCGATGCCGAAGTCTGCGTCGTAGGCGTCATCGGAGGCGATAAGAACGCGCAGGCGCTCCTTGGGGAATTGAAAAAAAGGCGCATTCCCACAAAGGGGGTCTTCAGCGAAGCCCGGCGCTATACTACCGTCAAGACGCGTATTATCGGCGGCCACCAGCAGATAGTCAGGCTTGACTGGGAGCACGTGGAGCCGCTGGGCGACGCGCTGAACCGCAAGATCATCAAATTCGTAAGGTCGCATATCGACGATTTCGACGCTATCATCATCGAGGATTACGGCAAGGGGGTGGTCAATATGCGGCTTCTGGAAGAGCTCATCGCGCTTGCCCGCGCCCACGGCAAGATCATCAGCGTTGACCCTAAGGAAGACCATTTCCAGTACTACCAGCGCGCCACCACCATTACTCCGAACCGCAAGGAGCTGGAGAACGCGGTAAAAAATTTGAAGATCAAGGACACGACCAATAGCTTCAGGTTGAACGATTATCGCCTGAGCAGCGATAAGGATATCGACAGGGCCGCGCGACATGTCCTTGCATACCTTAACCTGGATTCGCTCCTGGTGACGCTGGGCGAACATGGCATGAGCCTGTTCGAGAGGAACGGCCGTGCGACCCATATACCCACCGTTGCGCAGGAGGTCTTTGACGTGTCCGGGGCCGGAGATACGGTCATCGCTGCCTTTACCCTGGGGCTGGCCAGCGGGGCGACGAAATTAGAAGCTGCGCACCTGGCTAATTTTGCCGCCGGTATTGTAGTGGGCAAGATGGGTACCGCGGTCACGACAAGAAAAGAACTGCTAAAAAGGTTACGCGGGGCATCATCCTGAGTTGCCGCGTATAAAATAAAATGGATGTCATCGGCATAATACCGGCAAGATATTCTTCTACAAGATTTGACGGCAAGGTCCTGGCTGATATCGCTGGAGAACCCATGCTCGAACATGTCTGGCGCAAGGCAAAGCAGTCGCTGGTACTTGAAGACCTGATCATTGCCTGCGACGATGAGAGGATCGCTTCTTGCGCAAAGGAATTCGGGGCGAAGGTGGTGATGACCGCAAAGGGACACGCCTGCGGCACGGACAGGATCATAGAAGCGGTTAACCCTCTGGAGGTCAGGATCGTGATCAATATCCAGGCCGACGAGCCGCTCGTGCATCCGACGATGATAGATAATGTCGCGCGGGCGCTTCTGGATGATGACGCGGTCATTATGGCGACCATTATCAAGCGCGTGACGGACGCGCAGGTGATCAATGACCCGAACACGGTGAAGGTGGTAAAAGACAAGAATAATTTTGCACTGTACTTCTCCAGGTCGCCTATCCCGCACCTGGCGCAGAATTCTGAAGAGACAGAGCCCGTCTATTACAAGCATATCGGCCTTTACGGCTACACGAAGGACTTCCTGTTCACTTATAAGAACCTGCCTGTTTCGCATTTGGAGAAAACAGAGCGGCTTGAACAGCTCAGGGTCCTGGAAGAAGGCTACCGCATAAAACTGATAGAAACGAAATTCGACACCATAGGAGTGGATACTCCCGAGGATTTGGAAAAAGTAAAAGAATACCTTTCGCGCAGCGCATGAATACGAAGAAGATCAGAGTAGGCAAGGTGACAATAGGGGGAGGCGGCCCGCTCGTCCTGATCGCAGGCCCTTGCGTGATAGAATCTGAAGCGGCCACCCTTGCGACCGCGGGGAAGCTTAAAGAGCTGGCTTCCCGCCTGGACATACCGTTTATTTTTAAGTCGAGCTTTGATAAGGCCAACAGGCTTTCCGGGGATTCATACAGGGGGCCGGGTTTGAAAAAGGGGCTGGCGGTTCTGCGCAGGGTAAAAAGGGAATTGAAGATCCCCGTGTTAAGCGACGTCCATTGCGCGCAAGAGATAAAAGAAGCGGCTGAAGTTTTGGATATCATCCAGATCCCCGCGCTGTTATGCAGGCAGACGGATATGCTCGTAGGGGCGGCCAAGACCGGTAAGGCGGTGAATATTAAAAAGGGGCAATTCCTGGCGCCGTGGGACATAGCGCCCCTTATCAAGAAAGCCGAGTCCGCGGGAAATAGATCCATTATCATAACCGAGCGGGGATTTTGTTTCGGGTATAATAATTTGGTATCGGATTTCAGGAGCTTGAAGGTGATGCGCGAGTTCGGCTACCCGGTGATCTACGACGCCACGCATAGCGTGCAGCTGCCGGGCGCAAAGGGAGGCAGTTCCGGCGGCCAGAGGGAATTCGTGGCGGCCTTAAGCCGCGCCGCTACCGCGTTTGGCTGTGACGGCCTGTTCCTGGAGGTGCATGTCCGGCCCGATAAGGCTTTATGCGACGGCCCTAACATGATAGATTTAAAACAGCTCAGCGCATTGCTTACGCAGCTCAAGGCAATTGAGGGGGCGTTATGGCGATAAACGTGGTCAGGCGCGCCAAAGAGGTGCTGGATATGGAAGCTCAGGCGGTATCGGGGCTGAAGGCCTACGTCGGCAATAATTTCAAGCAGGCCGTGGATCTTTTGTTACGCGCCAAAGGCAGAGTCGTGGTAAGCGGTATGGGAAAGACCGGTATCATCGCCCAGAAATTTTCCGCGACCCTGGCTTCTACGGGAACGCCCAGCCTGTTTTTGCATTCCGCTGAGGCAGTGCACGGGGACCTGGGAAGAGTGACCAGCGATGACGTGGTGGTGGTGATCTCAAACAGCGGCTCAACCGAAGAGATAAAGCAGCTCATGCCCCTCTTGAAAAAGGTCGGTTCGAAGATCATCGCGCTCACGGGCAATACGAAATCGGTCCTGGCCAAATACAGCGACGTGGTGCTTTGTGTTTCAGTAAAGAAAGAGGCCTGCCCCTTAGGCCTTGCGCCGACCTCTTCCACGACAGCGACGCTGGCCATGGCTGACGCCCTGGCGGTTTGCCTCCTTGAGCTCAAAAATTTCAAAGAAAAGGATTTTGCTTTTTTCCATCCCGGGGGAAGCCTGGGCAAGCGTCTTTTATTAAAGGTAGAGGATATTATGAGGACGGGAAACGCCAATCCCATTGTAAATGAAAACAGGACGGTCTCGCAGGTTTTATTGAAGATCACCCGCTGCCGCGCGGGGTCCGCTTCGATAGTAGACAAAAAAGGAAAATTGCTGGGTATCTTTACCGACGGCGACCTGCGCCGCCATATCGAAACTGACAAAGACCTGCTTAGGCGTAAGATCAGGGACGTAATGACCAAGGACCCCCTGGTGATAGTTAAAGACAGGCTTGCCGCCGAGGCAATGCATATATTGCAGGCAAAGAAGATAGACGAAGTTCCCGTGGTGGATGCGTTACGCCGGCCGGTGGGATTGCTGGACGTGCAGGACCTTCTGAGGGCGGGATTGCTATAGGGGTGACGATGGAGCGCTCGTTGTCCGAGAAAGTAAAACAGGTCAAGGTATTGCTTCTGGATGTGGACGGCGTGTTGACCGACGGAAGGATCATTTACGATTCACGGGGCTCGGACATGAAGTTCTTTGACGTGCACGACGGTATGGGGGTGCACCTTTTAAAGAAAGCCGGCATCCCTACCATTCTGATCACCGCTAAAGGCTCCCGGGCGATCAAGCCCCGCGCCAAAGATATGCAGGTGGATAAAGTCTATGAAAATGTATCCCCCAAGACGAGGGTATTACGCAGTATCTTGAAGAAATACAGAGTGCGTAATGAAGAGTTGTGTTTTGTCGGCGATGACCTGGTAGACCTGTGCCTGATGGGTGAAGTCGGCGTTCCGGTTGCGGTGAGTAATGCCGCCTCCGAGATTAAAAAACGGGCCGTGTATGTGACTTCAAGGCAGGGCGGCCGCGGCGCGGTGCGCGAAGTCGCCGAGTTGATCCTCAAGGCGCAGGGTAAATGGGAGAAGCTGCTTACGCATTATGAATCTAAGACCCGCTAGGCCATATGGTTTTGTTCCTGTTGTCGCGTTAGCCTGCGCGTTGTCTTTATCGGTCCGGCTGGAAAATGCCGGAAGCCAGACGCCGCATGAATCGGACCAGCAGATCAACGATTTCTCCTTATCGGGTTTCGGCGACAAGGGAAAAAAGAACTGGGATATCTCGGGCAGGTCTGCCGATATGGGTACTAACGACGTAAAGCTTAAAGACGTGGTAGGCAATCTCTACGGGGAACAGGAGAATATCAAAGTTACCGCCGATAAAGGCAATTATAATACCAAGGAAGGCAGCCTTCAGCTTGAGCAGAACGTAAAGATCGCTACTTCCTCCGGCGCGACGCTTACTACCGATACCTTGAACTGGGACAGAAAAAACCAGCTGGTATCCACTAAGGACACGGTTAATATAGAAAGGGATAATATCATCGCCACCTCCCTGGGGGCGGTCGGCCATCCCGATCTCAATAAGGTGAGCCTTGAAAAAGACGTGCAGGTCAAGATCAACCCCGTCCACGAAGACAAGCTGGCGGGAAAGAAGGCCCAGAATAAGATAGAGATTACCTGCGACGGGCCGATGGAGATCGATTATCAGACGAACGTCGCGACGTTCAAAAGGAACGTCAAGGTCGACACGCTTGACGCGACGATGTACAGCGACGTGATGGAAGTATTCTTTACCAAGTCGGGGACGGACGCCGAGGTCAAGGACCGTTCAGCTCAACCTCCCGGCTTCGGTGGTTCCATGAACAGCGAAGTAGATAAGATACTGGCACACGGTAATGTCACCATCATAAGGGGGGATAATGTCTCCCGCAGCGAAGAGGCGACGTTTTTGGCCTCAAGCAATAAGATCGTGCTCTCGGGGAAACCGAAACTGGTGATATATTCAACTTCGGATATGGGCATGCCTTCAGGCAAATAAGACGCCCGCCGGTGTACAATCTATCAAAATAAATCAGCTCCTAAAAGGAGAAAGGCAGCCGATGCATCTATTGGAAGTGAAGGGTTTGTCTAAGGCATATGACGGCAGGGAAGTGGTAAAGAATATCGATATGCTCATCAAGCGCGGCGAGATCGTCGGGCTCCTGGGCCCCAATGGAGCGGGCAAGACCACTACCTTTTATATGATCGTGGGCATCATTCCTCCCCGCAGCGGAAAAATAGTCTTTGATAACCAGGATATAACCGCTCTGCCGATCCACGAGCGCGCGCATTACGGCATAGGCTACCTTTCGCAGGAATCCTCGATATTCAGGAAGCTCACCGTTGAAGAGAATATCAGGGCGATCCTGGAGACGCTCCCCCTTAGCCGCTCGCAGCGAAAGAAGAGGCTGGAGAGCCTGCTTGAAGAATTAAAGATCGCGCACCTCGCGAAAAATAAAGCGTATACGCTTTCCGGAGGGGAGCGCCGCCGCCTTGAGATCACCCGGGCGCTCGTTACCAATCCCTCTTTTATACTGCTGGATGAACCGTTTTCCGGCATAGACCCCATTATCGTCAACGAAGCGCAGGAGATCATCAAGGATTTAAGAAAGAAAGGGCTGGGCATTCTTTTAACCGACCACAACGTACGGGAAACCCTCTCCATTACGGACAGGGCTTATTTGATCGCTGACGGCAAGATACTTATTTCCGGATCAGCGCAGGAATTGATCGACAACCCCAAGGCAAGAGAAATATATCTGGGAGAAAGGTTCAGGATGTAGGTGACTAACTATGAAAACAGAGCTTACAAAATTAGACGCGACCAAGAGACAGATCAATATCGAGGTGTCGGGCGATATCGTCAAGAATAAATTCGAGGAAGTGTTCAAAAAGATCGGCGAAAAGGCAAAGGTCGCTGGTTTCCGGCCCGGCCATGTCCCCCGGGACATTCTGGAGAAACATTTCTCGGGCGAAGTGCATCAGGAGGTGCTTAACCAGCTCGTCCCCGATATATACCACCAGGCGGCTCAGAAGGAAGGCCTTCAGACGCTCGACCTGCCCGAGATAGCCGACGTCAAACTGGACAGGAATTCGCTTTCTTTCACGGCAAGGGTAGAGGTGATGCCCGAGGTCCCCCTTAAGCATTACAAGGGGATCAGGGTTTCCTACAAAAAGGCCGAAGTCTCCCCCGATGAGCTCAAACGCAACATTGATTCCTTGAAGGAATCCAGGAAGGCCGATGGCGCGGATGACGCGCTTGCCAGGAGCCTTGGATATCCGGCCTTTTCCGGGCTGGAAAAAGCGATCGAGCGGCAGTTGCTTATGCAAAAAGAAAATGTTTCACACCAGCAGATGGAGACCCAGATCATCGAGCAGTTGACGAAGGATGCGGATTTTAAGCTGCCGGCGGCACTCGTCGAAAGGCAATTGCAGGACCTCATCAAGCGGGCGAAAATAGAGCTGGCCATGAAAGGCGTGCCTAAGGATAAAATCGAAGAGCAGGAAAAAACGCTGACCGCGGAACTCGAGGCTGAAGCCAGGCAGCAGGTCAAGGTATATTTGATCCTCTCGGCGATCGCAAAAAAAGAAAATATCGCGCAGGATGACCATATGACTTCGCGGGTGATGGAGTTTTTGTTCAGAGAAGCGGACTGGCAGATAGCGTAACTGAAAAACTGGAGGCAGGTATGGTTGAAAGAATGCAGACATTGGTTCCGATGGTGATCGAGCAGACTTCGCGCGGCTACGAGCGGGCCTACGATATCTATTCACGCCTGTTAAAAGACCGCATTGTCTTTATCGGCACCCCCATCGATGATTATGTGGCGAACCTGGTGATCGCCCAGATGCTTTTCCTGCAGATGGAGGACGCCGGGAAGGAAATAAGCCTTTATATCAATTCGCCGGGCGGCTCGGTGACCGCCGGCTTAGCGATATACGATACCATGCAGTTCGTCAAGCCCGATGTGGCGACGTACTGCGTAGGCCAGGCCGCGAGCATGGGGGCGCTGCTTTTATGCGCGGGCACTAAGGGAAAACGTTTCGCGCTTCCTAATTCCCGCATGATGATCCATCAGCCCTGGGGAGGGATACAGGGCGCTGCCGAAGATATTTCTCGCCACGCCAAAGAGATCCTGAACCTGCGCGAGAAGATCGATCAGATACTCGCAAAGCATACCGGCCAGACGCTGGAAAAGGTCACAAAAGATACCGACAGGGATTATTTTATGTCTTCCCAGGAGGCAAAGGAGTACGGTCTTATAGATGAAGTCGTGGTACATATGAAGAATAAGTAGGTTTCGCTAAACAAAAACAGTAGGTGCTCAAGGAGGGTTGAAAGATGAGGAAAAATTACTTGTTGACGCCGGGGCCGACGCCATTACCCCCGCAGGTCTGCGAAGCGATGGCAAGGCCTATCATTCATCACCGCACCCCGCAGTTCCAGGCGGTGTTGAAAGAGGCCCATGAGATGCTTAAATATGTGTTCCAGACCAATAACGACGTATTCATCCTGGCTTCTTCCGGCACAGGCGCTATGGAAGCGGCGGTGGCGAATCTATTGTCTGCCGGCGATAGCGCGCTTATTGTCCAGGGCGGTAAATTCGGCGAGCGCTGGACCGAGATATGTAAAAGTTACGGCGTTACTACCGAGGTCATCGATGTGAAATGGGGAAGCGCGGTCGATCCGCAAGAGATCGAAAAGAGGCTTAAAGGCAACACCAAGATAAAAGCGGTGTTTACTACGTTATGCGAGACTTCCACCGGCGTTGTCAATGATATCGAAGCCATCGGTAAAGTTGTCAAGGATACCCAGGCAGTGCTGGCGGTAGACGCCATAAGCGGTTTAGGGGCAATAGATCTTAAGTCCGATGGCTGGTCCTGCGATGTAGTAGTATCGGGCTCGCAAAAAGGCATGATGCTCCCTCCCGGGTTAGGTTTTATTTCAGTAAGCCCCAAGGGTTGGAAATTAGTCGAAGTCGCAAAGAACCCCCGCTATTATTTTGATCTTCGCAAGGCAAAGAAAGCTTACGATAAGAACGATACGCCGTTTACTCCCGCAATTACCCTGGTTATCGCTTTAAATGAGGCGTTACGCATGATGAAACAGGACGGCCTTGAAGCGATATTTATGCGCCATAAGAAGATGGCTGCGGCCACGCGCGCCGCGATGCAGGCGCTGGGTTTAGCGCTGTTTGCCCCAGAGGCCGGTTCCGACGTGGTGACCGCGGTATGCGTACCGCAGGGCTTAGACGGTGAGAAATTAGTCAAGACCATGCGGGATACCTTTGGCGTGACCATTGCCGGGGGCCAGGACGAATTAAAAGGCAAGGTATTCAGGGTCGCGCACATGGGTTTTATCGAGGAGTTCGATATCATTACCGGGGTCTCATGTCTGGAAAAAGTTTTAGCGAAGATGGGATACAAGTTTGAGCTGGGCGCCGGTGTCAAGGCGGCCGAGGCGGAGTTTTTGAAATAACGTTTTCTTAAGCGTTAAGGAGGAGTCTCATGATGAAGATCTTAGTCAGCGACCAGCTTTCCGAAGAAGGGCTGAAGTTGCTCAAACATAACGATGATTTCGAAGTTGACGTAAAAACCGGCCTTAAGCCGGAAGAGCTTAAAGCCATCATTAAGGATTACGACGCGCTCATTATCAGGAGCGCGACCAAGGCGAACAAGGATATTATTGCCGCCGGGACCAGATTGAAAGTGATCGGCCGTGCGGGCGTGGGGCTGGACAATGTGGACCTCGCCGCTGCGACCGAACGGGGCATCGTGGTCATGAACACTCCCGCGGGCAATACCATTTCTACCTGCGAGCACACCATGAGCATGCTCCTTGCGCTTGCGCGCAGCATCCCGGCAGCGAACGCCTCTACAAAAAGCGGCGAATGGAAGCGCTCCAAGTTCATGGGGGTCGAGCTGTACAATAAGACCCTGGGGATCGTAGGCTTAGGCAGGATAGGTACGGAAGTCGCCCGGCGCGCCTTTTCTTTCGGGATGAAGATTCTAGCCTTCGATCCTTACCTTAACCGGCAGGTCGCCCAGGACTTAGGGATAGAAGCCGTGGACCTGGAAACGCTGTTTAGGAATTCAGATTTTATCACCGTGCACGTGCCGTTGACCGACGACACCAGGCACATGATCTCGGATAAGGAATTCGCCGTGATGAAAAAGAACTGCCGGGTCGTCAATTGCGCCCGCGGAGGCATAGTCGATGAAGCCGCGCTGGTAAAGGCGATAAAAGAAGGAAAGATCGCGGGTGCTGCGCTGGATGTATTCGAAAAAGAACCGCCGGATGCCGCTTCCGAGCTTTTCAAACTGGATAACGTCGCGGTCACCTGCCATCTGGGGGCCTCGACCGAAGAGGCGCAGGTCAATGTGGCGATAGAAGTCGCCGAATGCGTCAGGGATTATCTCTCGGGAAAGGGCATCAGGAACGCCGCGAATTACCCGAGCATCGAAACAGAGCTGTACAAGATATTGCAGCCTTACATCGTGATGGCCGAACGGCTGGGCAATTTCTCCAGCCAGCTTATCGAAGGCGGTATCCAGGAAGTCGAGATCCGTTACGCCGGCGACATTACCAAGTACGATACTACTTCGCTTTCCATGGCCATCGTAAAAGGGCTGTTGAGCCCTATACTGAAAGAGACGGTCAATTTCATTAATGCCATCCCGCTTGCCAGGACCAGGGGCATTAAGATCAATGAAACAAAGACCTCGACCGAAGAGGATTTTGTCAATCTCATCTCATTGAAGATACAATCAGATAAGGAGACCAGGCAGGTAGCCGCCACCCTTTCCTCCAAGCGCGAGCCCAGGATAGTCAAGATCGATGATTTTTATGTCGAGGCTTCGCCCTTCGGGTTCCTCATTGTGATGAAGAATTGGGATAAACCCGGGATCATCGGAAGCATCGGCACCCTGATGGGCAAGCACAACATCAACATCGCGGCCATGACCTTCGGCAGGAAGACCCCCGGAGGCGTGGCGGTAAGCATACTCAATGTAGATAGCCCCGTTTCGACAGAACTCTTGGAAAAGGTCAGGAAGATAGAAAATATCCTGGAAGTAAAGCTTATAAAGCTGTGAAAAAGGAATAAACCGGTTATGAATAAAATGAGAGCGTTTTTCGTCAGCGGCATCCTCTGCGCTTTTTTCCTTAGTGCCGGCAGGCTCTATGGCCAGGACATTGTGCTCCTTTATACCGGGGAAACTCACGCCATGCTTTACCCCTGCAACTGCCCCAAGGAGCCTGACGGAGGTATCGCCCGGCGCTCGACTCTGGTCAAGGAGCTCAGGAAAAAGAACCCGAATACTTTGCTTCTTGACTCAGGCGATTTCTTCGCCGGGGGGCTGATGGATGAATATACGCTGAACACGCAGCTGGACAAGGAACGCACCCGCGTGAACATAGCGGCTATGTTGCTTATGAAATACGACGCGCTTACCTTAGGCGATGACGAGTTTAATTTCGGCAGGGAATTCCTGGAAGATAGTATCGGCACCCGGGGGCTGGCCTTACTTTCCTGCAATATTTCGTTCGGCGACAAGCATGCTAAAGAGGCGGTGTTATATAAGCCTTACCTCATAAAAGAAGTTGCGGGGACGAAGATAGGCATTATCGGCGTCACGGCTCCTTTCGCGTCTCAAAAATCCGGAAGCCTTAGCTTTACTGACCCGAAGATATCCGTGAAACAGGCGGTGCAGGAATTAAAGGGACAAGGCGTTCATCTGATTGTGCTGCTTAGCCATCTCGGCGAGCAGGAAGATGCGAAATTGCTGGAAGCGGTCGGTGGTATCGATGTGCTGGTGACGGGCCACAACCCTACAAATAAAGGGCCTCAAGGTAAAATAGGCAGCACCATTGTAGTAAGGCCAAGCTGGCAGGGACGCAGCCTCGGGAAGCTCACGTTGTCTGTGCAGGGCCACAGGATTATAGATTACCGCGCCGAAGAATTGCGGCTTTCCGATAAGGTCGCCGACGACCCGCAGGTTCTTGCTGTGCGGCCCCGCTGTTTTTCAGATACGAACTGCAAAAAAGAAGGGCTGGCGGGGGTGTGCCAGGACCCGGGCAGCCTTAAGGCGAGCTGCATATTCACGGAGGCAGCAAGGGTTTCTCTCACGATCATCGCGCCGAAGAAATGTTCTTTCTGCAATACCGAGCCTATTATTAAATTCTTAAGAACGAGCTTTCCGGGATTAGAGGTCGCCAGCCTCTATTATCCGGACCCCGAAACCAGGAAGCTCGTGAACGACTTCGGCATAAAGGGGCTGCCCGCGTATCTTCTTGGTAAAGAAACCGAAAAGGAAAGAAATTTCGATACGCTCAAGGACAAAGTGGAAGCTAAGGGTGATTTTTATCTGCTGAAGCCGGAATTTGTCGGCTTTTCCTATCTTCAAGGCAGAAAAAGAATAGAAGGGAAGCTGGATGTATTCATAAGTTTGTTCGCGCCGGGGGCGAAAGGGCTGCTGGATTCCTTAAAAGATTTCAAACCCGACGTGCATTTCCTGGCGGTGGCGAAGGACGGGGGCTTTGAAGTAAGCAAAGGCAATCTTGAGATCGAAGAAGACCTGCGCAGCGTATGCGTGCAGAAATATTACCCCCGGGAGTTCTGGGGGTACATCAGTTGCCGCGCCCAGCACACCGATAGTTCCTGGTGGGAAGATTGCCTGCCCGCCGCCAGCGCGGCAAAGGTAAGGGAGTGCGCCAGGTCTGATGAGGGCAAGTCGCTTCTCGGGGAGAATGTCAGCCTCGGCAAAGAGCTCAAGGTTATGCTGGGGCCGGCCTACCTGATGGACAACCAGGAGATATTCAGCACTAACGGTACCCCGAGCAAGGAAGAGTTCAAAAAAATCTTCAGGAAATAGTATACGATCAAAATGCGAGGTGAAACTATGAATGTAAAGCCAAAGATCTACATTATCGACGTGACGAACCGCGACGGCGTTCAGACTTCGCGGATATGCCTGTCCAAGCTGCAGAAGACCATGATAAACCTGTGCTTGAACGAGATAGGCGTTTTTCAGTCCGAGTTCGGTTTTCCCATCACGCACCATGAGACGAATTACCTCAATGCCAACCTCGAGTTGGCGCAGAAAGGCGAAATTGCGCCCATGCGGCTGGGAGGCTGGCTGCGGGCCACAAAAGCTGACGTGCAGGCGGCGTTCAAGATGGTGCCGCTTTTGAAGCACATGAATCTCTCCATATCCACTTCCGACCAGATGATCACCCATAAATTCAAGGGAAAGCTCGACCACGCGTCGGTTATCCAGGAGATGGCCGAGGCGGTGCATGAGGCGCGCAGCCTCGGGGCAGAGTCTATCGGCGTCAACGCGGAAGATGCCTCCCGCACGCGCATGGAATACCTGATAGAATTCTCCCGCGCCGCCAAGAAAGCCGGGGCCGACAGGATCAGGTATTGCGATACGCTCGGCTGCGACACGCCGTTCAGCATGTATGAAAGGATCAAGCAGTTAGCCAAAGACGTGCAGCTGCCTATAGAGATACATTGTCACAACGACCTCGGCCTGGTAGTGGCAAATTCCGTCTGCGGCGCAATGGCGGCGAATGACGCCGGTTGCGACGCCTATATCAACACCTGCGTCAACGGCATGGGCGAGAGGGCGGGAAACGCGGACCTTGTGGCGGTCATTCTGGCGATACGCTACGGTAACGACATCCGTGACAAATACGAACTGGATGAACGCATAAACCTGAAGGTCGCCTGGAAGATCTGTAAATACGCTTCATACGCATTCGGCATCCCCATACCCATCAATCAGCCCGGGGTGGGAGCGAACGCTTTTGCCCACGAGTCAGGCATACACGCCGACGGAGCATTGAAAGACAGGCGCAATTACGAATTGTACGATTACGAAGAGCTGGGCAGGGGCGATCCCGAAATAATAGAGACGGGCCGCAAGATCACCATTGGCGAATATTCCGGCATCAAGGGTTTCAGGAACGTCTACGATAAATTAGAAGTCGTATTCCATGACGATAAAGAGGCGACCGAGATCCTGGAATTGGCCCGTTATGCCAACGTGCATAACCAGAAGCCGCTCGTGGATGACGAACTGCAGTTTATCGCCAAGTATCCGGAGATCGCGCGTAAAATATTCACCATGACGCTTTAGGGATCTATATGAATACAGTAATCGTTGGGGCGCAGTGGGGAGACGAAGGAAAGGGCAAGATCATCGATATCCTTTCCGCCAAAGCCGATTATATCGCGCGTTACCAAGGCGGCAGCAATGCCGGCCATACGGTAGTGGCGGGGGGCAAAGAATACATCTTCCATCTTATCCCGTCCGGTATCCTGCATAAGGGCAAGGTTTGCTGTATCGGTAACGGGGTCACGGTCGACCCGCAGTCGCTCTTACAGGAAATCAAAGGATTGTTATCCGCCGGCATTGATATTGACGGCCGCCTCAAAATATCGGGGCTCACCCATGTGATCATGCCGTACCATAAAGTGCTGGATTCCTTGCGCGAAAAAGTCCGGACGCACAAAATAGGGACTACGGGCAGAGGCATCGGCCCCTGTTACGCCGATAAGATCAGCCGTTGCGGCATCCGCATGGACGATCTGATGAATGCCCGGGCCTTCAAAGAAAAATTAAAGGATAACCTGAAGGAAAAGAACGAGATCTTCAGGAAAGTCTACCGTTATCCGGAATTCGACTTTAACACTATTTACAAAGAGTATGCCGGTTACGCAAGGGCCATCGCCCCGTATATCGCTAATGTCAGCCTTCTGCTGAATGAGGCCTGCAGGAGAAAGAAGGACATCCTTTTTGAAGGCGCCCAGGGCACCTTCCTGGATATTGATTTCGGGACATACCCCTTCGTTACTTCTTCTTCCGCTACTTCAGGGGGCAGTTGCATCGGCACGGGTGTTCCCCCGACAAAGATCGAT
>JBFZAN010000050.1:0-15108 GCA_041309005.1 Candidatus Omnitrophota bacterium | reverse complement strand
CGGTAGGCGCCGGCGTGGTAACTGAAATCATAGGATAAAAGAAGCATGCAAAAAATCAGGATAAAATTGAGAGCGTATGATCATCGCCTTTTAGACCAGGCGACGGAGGAGATCGTGGAAGCGGTCAGGCGCACGGGAGCCAAGATTTCCGGGCCGATCCCGCTTCCCACTAAGCGCGAGATCTTTACGGTGCTTAGGTCCCCCGTTATCGATAAGAAATCTCGTGAGCAATTCGATCTTTCCACTCACAAGAGGCTTATCGATATATTCGAGCCGACCTCTAAGACGATCGATTCGCTGCGGAAGCTTAATCTTCCCGCCGGCGTGGATGTTGAGATCAAATAACGGCGCGTATGGCGTATCAGGCGCGCTTTCGGGCGCCATGCGCGATACCTGTTGTTAAAAGACGAGAGAAAATGGCAATATTAGGTAAAAAATTAGGCATGACGCACGTCTTTACCGAAGACGGGGAAATGGTGTGCGTTACGGTGATCGAAGCAGGGCCCTGTCCGATATTAGAAATAAAGGGAAAATCTCTTAAGCTTGGGTTTGACCAGGCGAAAGAAGCGCGGGTCAATAAGCCAGACGCGGGGTATTTCAAGAAGCTCAATATACCTGCCAGGAAATTGGTGCGCGAGATAAAGAAGGAGCCCGGAAAAGAGTATAAGGTCGGCGAGGAAATAAAGGTTGACGTGTTCTCCGCGGGCGATTTTGTCGATGTCACTGGCACTTCCATAGGCAAAGGGTTTCAGGGCGGCATGAAGCGATGGCACTGGAAGGGCGGAGGAGGTTCTCACGGCTCTACCTCCCATCGCAGGGTAGGCTCTATAGGCTCAACCACAAGCCCGGGGAGGGTCTGGAAAGGCCATCACCTGCCGGGCCACATGGGGGCAGCTCGCGTGACGCTGCAGAACTTAAAAGTAATCAAGACCGATCCCGAGAATAACCTGCTTCTGGTCAAGGGAGCCATTCCGGGCCACAAGAACAGCTATCTGGTGGTCGGTAAAGCCAAGAAGAAAACAAAGCGATGAAAGAAATCACCTTACCTATATATAACACTGAAGGCAAAGAAGTGGACACCATAACGCTTAGAGACGGTATATTCGGCGATACGGTGAGAAACCCGGCGATATACCAGGCGATTGCGGCCTTCAGGGCCAACCAGAGAAAAGGGCTGGCCGCGACCAAGACCCGCGGAGAAGTATCGGGCGGCGGCAAAAAGCCGTGGAAACAGAAAGGTACAGGCCGGGCAAGGGTAGGTTCAATACGCTCGCCCCTCTGGCGCCACGGCGGCGTAGTGTTCGGGCCTCATCCGCGCGATTTTTCGTATACCCTTCCCGCAAAGATCCGCAAAGTGGCTTTGCAATCGGCGCTCCTGGCGAAAACGAACGAAAGCTCATTTTTAGTGCTGGATACTCTTTCGCTGGAAAATTATAAAACAAAGCAGATCATGGAGGTTTTTTCAAACCTGAAGGTATGCCCTGCCGCGGGCAAGAAATCGAAGGCCTCCGACGTCAAGACTCGCAAGATCCTTTTGCTCGTTGAGGCCATGGACGAAAAGATAAAGAAATCAGCGCGCAATATCGGCTTTTTAGAGGTTAATCAGGCGAAAGACACTAACGCATACGAGGTGCTGAAGGCCCGCACGCTCATCATCACCAGGGGCGGCCTCGACGCGTTGGTCAAAAGGATAGCGCTATGACCACTGTGCACGAGGTAATCAAGGCTTTGATCAGGACGGAAAAATCAACCCTTCAGGAGCCGCTTGGCAAGTACCTCTTTCTGGTTGATAAGTCCAGTAATAAGATCCAGATAAAAGAAGCGGTCGAGCAGATCTATAAAGTAAAAGTCAAGGACGTAAATACCCGTATCCTGCGGGGTAAGCTTAAAAGGGTCAGGTACCAGATAGGAAAAACGCCCGATTCGAAAAAGGCGGTCGTTACGTTAAAAGAAGGCCAGAAGATAGAAACGGCCTAACTTAAAAAATTTTAAAAAGGCAATTACATGGGTATAAAGAAATTTAAACCGACTACACCGTCTCGGCGCTGGATGAGCGGTAATGATTTCGTGGAGATCACCAAAACCGACCCGGAGAAATCCCTGCTTTTGCCGTTAAAGAAAACCGGCGGCAGGAACGTCTATGGCCGTGTCACTGTGCGCCACCGCGGGGGCGGCCATAAGCGGATGCTGCGCATTATAGATTTCAAAAGGAACTTACTCGGGGTCGCGGCCAAGGTGATCGCTATCGAGTACGACCCGAACAGGTCCGGCCGCCTTGCGCTAATAGAATATCCGGACAAGAAAAAAAGCTATATCCTGGCACCCATCGACTTGAAAGTGGGAGATGAGGTTGTCTCTTCCGACCAGAAGAACGCGGAAATAAAATCAGGCAATTGCCTCCTCTTAAGGTTTATTCCCCAGGGCACGCTCATCCATAATATCGAACTGGCAAAAGGCAGGGGCGGCCAGATAGTACGTAGCGCCGGCTCCTCGGCCCAGATCATGGCAAAGGAAGGCGAGTATGCCCATATCAGGATGCCGTCGGGCGAAATAAGGCTTATTAACCTTGATTGCCGCGCGACGATAGGCCAGGTCAGTAACGCAGAGCATGAAGCCATATCCATCGGCAAGGCAGGCAGGATGCGCTGGTTGGGCATAAAACCGACCGTGAGAGGTTCGGCCATGAACCCGATAGACCACGGCCACGGGGGAGGCGAAGGCAAGGCGGGCCAGGGCAATCCTCATCCCGTAACCCCATGGGGCAAGCCTACTAAAGGATACAGGACCAGGAAGCACCATAAGTATTCTCAGAAGTTCATACTTAAGAGACGCAGTTAGGATAACTAAGATTTGTACTCCTCGTGCATACGCCTCAAAAATCCCTTTCGGTATTTTTGAAGCGCACTTCGGAGTAATTTACCGACCCGTAAAGTGAGGGTAAATTAATGCCTCGTTCAGTGAAGAAGGGCCCGTTTGTAGACGAATCGTTATTGAAAAAAGTGGACAGGATTTCGCGCTCAGGCGGCCGCCAGGCGATAAAGACCTGGTCCAGGCGCTCGACCATCGTTCCTGATTTCGTGGGGCTTACGTTTGCGGTGTATGACGGGAGGAAGCATGTGCCCGTGTTCATCACGGAAAATATGGTGGGCCATAAATTAGGGGAGTTCGCCCCTTCAAGAATATTCAGAAAACACGGCGGTGTCAAAGCCAAGAAAGCTGCGGAGAAGACCTAATGTTAGCGAAAGCGGAAGCAAAATTCTTAAGGGTGTCGCCTCCCAAAGTGAGGCAGGTGATCGACATGATCAGGGGAAAAGACGCGCGGGAAGCGGAAAGCATACTGCTCAACCTGAACAAGCGGCCGAAAGAATTTATAATAAAGATCTTGAAATCAGCGATAGCTAATGCTAAAATAAAGGGCTTCAACGTTGAACAACTGTATGTTGCAAAGGCGGTCTGCAATGTGGGGCCGGCATGGAAACGGTTCAAGGCAGCGGCCTTCGGAAGGGCGGCGCCGATAAAAAGACGGACATCGCACATCAGAATAGAGCTTGATCTGAAATCCAATACAAAGTAACGAGGAGCTATGGGACAAAAAGTTCATCCGTATATACAGAGGATCGGCCTGATAAGGACGTGGCAGAGCAAGTGGTTTGCCAGGCACGGTGATTTCGGCCGTTTTGTCAGGGAGGACGTCCTGATAAGAAAATTCATCAAGACGAGGTTCAAGCAGGCTGCTATCGCCAGGATCATCATCGAGAGGCTTACCGAGCGCGTCAAGATCAGGATATACACCGCAAGACCCGGCATAGTGATCGGCCGCCACGGCGCGGATATCGAACGCTTGAGAGAAGAAGTAAACAGCATGATCAAGAAAGAAGTTTCTGTAGATATAGAAGAGGTCAAGATGCCGGCGCTTGACGCGCAGCTTGTCGCTGAGAACGTGGGAATGCAGATAGAGAAACGCGTGGGCTTTCGCAGGGCGGTCAAGCGTTCCATAGAGCAGTCGATGAATGCCGGGGCCAAAGGGATAAAGATCAGCATTTCAGGAAGGCTGGACGGGGCGGAAATGTGCCGCACGGAAACCTATAAACAGGGTAAAGTCCCTTTGCAGACGTTACGGGCCGACATAGACTATGGTTTCCACGAGGCTTTTACTACGTACGGCATTATCGGGATCAAGGTCTGGCTTTATAAAGGAGACGTCCTTATAAAACATACGGTTGAGAAGACCCTTACGCAGGCATTAGAGCCGGGCGAAGCAGCAAAAGAGTTAAAGGAGTAGGTTGCCATGGTCATGATGCCCAAGAGGGTCAAGTATCGCAGGTTGCAGCGGGGGGGCAGGCGCGGCGTCGCGACACGCGGGGCGAATCTCGTATTCGGTGAATTCGGGCTAAAAACCCTGGAGAACGGCTGGCTTAAGAATACCCAGATAGAAGCCGCGCGCGTGGTCCTCGCGCGGCAGCTGCATAAAGGCGGCAAGTTATGGATCAGGGTTTTTACCGATAAGCCCGTCACCAAGAAGCCGCAAGAGGTCCGTATGGGCAAGGGCAAGGGGGAAACCGACCATTGGGTGTGCGTGGTCAAGCGTGGGAAGGTGCTGTTTGAGTTAGGGGGCGTTCCCGAAGAGTACGCCAGGTTCTGTTTCAGGCTCGTTGCCTACAAGCTTCCCGTTAAGACAAAATTCATCTCAAGGATACATAAATAACCATCGCCATGAAAATACAGGAATTAAGAAACCTCTCGAAAGACGAATTACTCGCGAAAGAAAAAACGCTTAAGGAGGAACTCTTTAAATTGAACCTGCAGCGTTATACGACGCAGCCGGAAAAGCCGCATATGTTTTTATCGATCAGGAAGGATATCGCGAGGATCAAGACCATCCTAAACGAGAAGAAAAGCACTGCTTAAGGAAAGAGAACCAGCATGGGAAAAGCGAAGGAATTGACCGGTACGGTAGTAAGCGATAAGATGCAAAAGACCATCGTAGTAAAAGTGCTCCGTATGAGCAAGCATCCTAAATACGGCAGGATCACCAAGAAGTATAACAAGTACAAGGTCCATGATGAAAAGAACAGCGCCCACATCGGCGATGAGGTCAGGGTAAGAGAGACCAGGCCGTTGTCAAAGGACAAGCGTTTCAGGCTCCTTGAGATCATTAAGAAGGCGCCCATGCAGGAAGTGGCAATAAAAGAATAGCACGAACGAAGCGAGCCTTATATGATACAATTACGTTCGATTCTGGATGTAGCGGATAATACCGGCGCCAAGCGCGCCTCTTTTATCGGAGTATTGGGCAAAAAGAACTGCAGGTTCGCCTGCGTGGGGGACGTCATCAACGTCAACGTGAAGGAGTCCGGCCCCGAGGCGGTGGTCAAAAAGGGCGAAGTTGCCAAAGCCGTAGTGGTGAGGACGAAAGAGGCCATACGCCGTCCGGACGGAACGCTTCTTCGGTTCGACCGCAACGCGATCGTATTTATCGACGCGCAGTCAAATCCGAGAGGCACCCGCGTATTCGGGCCGGTGGCGAAAGAGCTACGGGAAAAGAATTTTACCAAGATCATATCGCTTGCGCCTGAGGTCATTTAAACTTAAAACGGCAAGGGACACACATGATTAAAATAAGAAAAGGTGACACGGTCCAGGTAGTGCGGGGAGAGGATAAAGGGAAAAAAGGCAAGGTACTGCAAGTGATCGCTTCTTCGAAACGCGCGCTCGTAGAGGGGGTCAATTTCGTAAAGAAACATAAACGTAAGACGCAGCAGGACCAGCAGGGCGGGATTACTTCTATAGAGGCTCCCGTAAGCGTTGCCAACCTCATGTTTTTTTGCAAATCGTGCAATCGCCCCGTACGGGTGGGTTTTAGCGCCCCGAAAGGCCAGGAGAAATCAAGATTTTGTAAAAGCTGCAAAGAGGCGATATAAGATGACACCGAGACTGCTTGAAAAATACAGGAATGAGATCGTCCCCGCGATGATGAAGGCTTTCGGGCTGAAGAACAGGCTCGCGGTCCCCAGTGTTTCCAAGATCGTGGTGAACATGGGCGTGGGCGAGGGGGCGCAGGATATCAAGATCCTGGAACGAGCGATGGAAGAGCTTACGACCATTACAGGCCAGAAGCCGATCATGCGCAGGGCAAAAAAGGCGATCTCTAATTTTAAAATAAGGGAGGGCCACCCCGTCGGCTGCAAGGTGACGCTGAGGCGCGCCAGGATGTATGAATTCATGGACAGGCTGATAAACGCTTCTTTACCCCGTATCCGCGATTTCAGGGGGGTATCGTCCACGGCGTTTGATGAGGCCGGTAATTACACCCTGGGCCTTAATGAGCTGGGGATATTCCCGGAAATAGACATCGACAGGATCACCCGGCCCCAGGGCATGGATATTACGTTTGTGATCAAGAACGCCAGGACCAGGGAGCAGGCACGGGAGCTTTTGAAATTATTCGGCGTGCCGTTTGAAACTAAAGAATAGGCTTATCGAAGGAGCAAGCGAACTAATATGGCAAAAACATCCCAGAGAGAAAGATGGAAGAGAGAGCCCAAATTTTCCTCCAGAAAATATAACCGTTGCCCGATCTGCGGAAGAAGCGGGGGTTACTTAAGAAGGTTCCAGCTTTGCCGCCTTTGTTTCAGGGAATTGGCGTGGCAGGGTTTGATACCGGGTGTCAGGAAAGCAAGCTGGTAACCCCTAAAAGGAGAAAATCAGATATATGTCTAGAACAGACTTAATCGCCGATACGTTTACCATGATCCGTAACGCAATGATGGCCAAAAAAGAGAACCTGGACGTCCCTGCTTCCAAGATAACCAGATCCATCATGGATATCCTGAAGCGGGAGAGCTACATCGAGAATTATAAACTCGTGGAAGACCGGAAACAGGGCATCCTCAGGATCTATTTAAAGTATTCGGGAGGTAAACCAGCCATACGCAATATAAAGCGCGTATCAAGGCCCGGGTTACGGATGTACGTAAAGCACGATAAGATCCCGTCCGTGTTAAGGGGCAGGGGTATCGCGATCGTCACTACCTCTAAAGGCATCCTTACCGATAAAGAAGCGAAGGAACAGGGCATCGGCGGCGAGATCATAGGATATGTCTGGTAGCGACAGCGCCGAAGGCGCTGGAGCATCCCCGCAGGGGATACATATTTTTAACACAAAAGGAAAATAACTCATGTCACGGATAGGCAGAAAACCCGTTATAATACCAAAAGAAGTCAAGGCCGATGTGAAAGAGAACGTGGTAAGCGTTGAAGGCCCCAAGGGCAAACTCAACCTGACGCTTACCGGGAAGATCGCGGTAGAAATCAAGGATAGCCAGTTCCTGGTGAAACGATCCGGGGACACGAAAATAGACAGATCATTGCAGGGGCTCTACAGGGCGCTGCTTTCGAACATGGTCAAGGGCGTCACCGAAGGCTATACCAAAGAGTTGGAAATAATAGGCGTGGGCTTCAAGGCCGCGGTACAGGCCAACACCCTCACTATGCACCTGGGCTTTTCGCATCCGGTCATTTTTTCTATCCCCGAAGGCATCAAGATAGAGGCCCCGAAGCTGACCCAGGTGATTATCAGGGGTATCGATAAGGAGAAGGTGGGGGAGATTGCGGCGGAAATACGCGCGAAGCGCCCGCCTGAGCCGTACAAGGGCAAGGGCGTCCGTTACAAGGGCGAATATGTCAAGAAAAAGGTAGGAAAGGCCCAGGCAACGGGCGGAGGGAAATAACCGAGAATGAAGAAGACAAAAGCAGCACGCAAAGCGCAACGAAAACAGCGGATCCGCCTGCGCGTACACGGCAATCAGGAAAAACCCCGCGTGGTAGTGCGCCGCAGCCTGAAGAACCTTTTTGTCGAGGCCGTGGATGACGACGCCAACAAGACGCTTTTTTCCTGCTCTACGCTCGATAAAGAGCTGAAGCAAAAATCTTCTTACGCAGGTAATGTGAAGGCGGCAGTGCTTTTGGGCGAAGTGTTCGCCCGCAAGGCCAGAGAAAAGGGGATTACGAAGATCGTATTCGACCGTTCGGGATATCTGTATCACGGCAGGGTAAAGGCTTTTGCCGACAGCGCGAGAAAACAGGGCCTTCAGTTCTAACAAAAGGACATACGACAATGCGAGAATTAAATATCGAAAAGCAGGCCGAACTGGTAGAAAAGATCGTTATGATCAACCGCGTGGCCAAGGTCACCAAAGGCGGCAAGAAGATGTCTTTCAGCGCCCTGGTGGTCGTGGGCGACAGGAAAGGCCATGTGGGGATTGCGCTGGGGAAAGCCAACGAGGTCGCTGACGCCATCCGTAAAGGTTTGAGCAAGGCTAAAAGGGAATTGGTCAGTGTCCCGGTAGAAGGCTCTACCATCCCTCATGAGATCATCGGGCAGTTCGGGGCGGCGAAGGTGCTCCTTAAGCCCGCCTCAGAAGGCACCGGCGTCATTGCCGCGGGCCCGGTGAGAGCGGTATGCGAAGCAAGCGGCATCAAAGATATCCTTACGAAATGTCTTAAATCAAATAATCCCATCAACGTGATCAAGGCAACCATGGAAGGATTAAAAAACCTGAAGGTATAAGCGTATGAAAGAGAAAGCCTCAAAACCTAAAGAAGAAGCGCGTCCGTCAAAACCAGTCGCCTCCAGGAAAAAAAAGGTTCCTGCCGCGTTGCAGGCGACCGGCCTGCATAACCTGAAGGCCCCCTACGGCGCTCACAAAAAAAGAAAGCTTTTGGGCAGGGGGCCCGGTTCCGGACACGGTAAGACCTCTACCCGGGGCAGCAAGGGGCAGACTTCCCGCGCGGGCCGTGATTTTTACCTGGGCTTTGAAGGCGGGCAGACGCCTTTGATCAGAAGAATACCAAAGCGGGGTTTTATCAGCAGGTCCAGCAAGGTTTTTCAGATAGTCAACCTGGGCACGCTCGGCGGCGTTGAAGAAAAGGTCATCAATCCGCAGGTCTTGAAGGATAAGGGTTTCATCAAGGATAAGGACCTGCCGGTAAAGATCCTTGGGGACGGGGATATCGCGGCAGCCAAAACGTTCCAGGCGCACGCCTTTTCGAAGAAAGCTGCTGAAAAGATCAAGCACGCCGGCGGCACAGTAGAGGTTTTACATGCTTAGCGCGTTAGCTAATTCTTTCAAGATCCCCGACCTGAAAAAGCGCCTCATTATCACCGGGTTCCTCATCGCCATCTACCGGGTAGGCTGCTATATCCCTACCCCCGGCATTGACGGGGCCGCATTGGCGGAATTCTTTGCCAGGGTCGCCAAGACCCAGGGCGGCACGCTCTTTGGCATAATCAATATGTTTTCAGGAGGCGCGATGGAAAGGCTTACCATCTTTGCCTTGGGGATCATGCCCTATATTTCCGCCTCCATCATACTGCAGCTTTTGACCGCGGTAATCCCGGCCTTGGAAAAACTGGCCAAGGAAGGCCACGCGGGATATGAGAAGATAAATCAATATACCCGTTATTTGACGGTAGGGTTGTCGCTTATCCAGTCGTTTTTTATCGCCTTATGGCTTGAAAATCCTGCGCGCTTCGAAGGGTTACGGATCGTGTTGTATCCGGGGTGGGGATTCAGGATATTGACCGTGCTTACGCTTACGACCGGCACGATCTTCATCATGTGGCTTGGCGAGCAGATCCAGGAGAGGGGCATCGGTAACGGCATTTCTCTGGTGATCGCGGCAGGCATCATCTCGCGTATCCCGACCGCCCTCACGCAGTTATACGTCCTGGTATCGCCTTTTTCTCCCAGCCGCAGGCAGATCCAGCCGGTGACTTTATTGGTCATGGCGGCGTTACTGGCGGGGGTCACGTTTGCCGTTATCATGATCACGCAGGGCTACCGCAAGATCCCCGTGCAATATGCCCGCAGGATCGTGGGAAGAAAGATCTACGGCGGACAGTCCACCTATATCCCGTTGAAAGTTGACCAGTCGGGCGTCATCGCGATCATCTTTGCCCAGTCGATCCTTTATTTTCCGGCGACACTGGCTACGTTTATCCCGAACCCCGCGTTCCAGAGATTCGCGCAGGAGCTGGTAAGGGGCCATTTCCTGTATACCGCGGTATACGCGACCCTGATCATTTTCTTTTGTTATTTTTATACGGCGATCATCTTCAATCCTATCGAGATCTCCGAGAATATGAAAAAATACGGCGGATTCATACCCGGCATAAGGCCGGGCACGCCTACTTCGGAATTCCTCTATTATGTAATGACCAGGATCACCCTCGCCGGCGCGTCATTTATCGCGGTCATCGCGATCCTCCCGGATTTTACCATGGCCTGGCTTAAGGTCCCGTACCTGGTCGCCTCATTTTTCGGCGGCACCGGGATATTGATCGTCGTAGGCGTTATGCTGGACACCATCAAACAGATCGAATCGCACCTTTTGATGCACCATTACGAGGGTTTTATCAAAACAGGAAAGATCAGGGGAAGAAGGTAATGAGGATCGTATTATTAGGGCCTCCGGGGGCGGGCAAGGGAACGCAGGCAAAGGTATTGGCTCAGAAATTACAGGTACCCCATATCTCAACGGGAGATATCTTAAGGCAGAACGTCGCCCAGCAGACAGCCCTCGGCAAAGAGGCGAAAGACTATATGGACAAGGGCTTGCTCGTGCCTGATGAGCTGGTCACCCAGATGCTGGACAAAAGATTGCAGCAGCTCGACGTAAAGCATGGATTTATCCTGGACGGCTATCCCCGTAATCTGGCGCAGGCCAAAGTGCTGGACGTGATGCTTAAAGAGAAGAAGATGGATATAGACATGGTGGTCTACCTTGACGCCAGCGCCCAGGTGATCATCCAGAGGCTTTCGGGGAGGCTGGTGTGCAAATCGTGCGGCGCGAACTTCCACGCTACCAATATGCCGCCGAAAGTCGCTTTGGTGTGCGATACTTGCAAGGGAAAGCTTTACCAGAGAAGCGATGACAATGAGGAGACCATCAAGAACCGCCTTTCGGTCTACAGGAAAGAAGTAAAGGACCTCTCGCTGTATTATCAAAAGATCCATAAGCTCGAGCATGTAAGCGCCGACGAAGATCCTCCTATCGTGCTTGAGAAGGTCATTTCGTTAGCCAAACAGCGCAATGATACCGTTAAAGTCAGATAAAGATATCCAGATGATGAAGACAGCGGGCGGCATCTTGAAGAGAATAATGCAGAAGTTACAAATGAAAGTCGCCGCGGGGATCACCACGCAGGAGATGGACGGCCTGGCAGAAAATTTGATGCGCGAGGAAGGCGTAATCCCCGCCTTCAAGAATTACAAGGGGTTTCCCTCGTGCGTGTGCACGTCGGTCAACGAAGAGATCGTGCACGGCATACCCGGGGAAAGGGTGCTTAAGGAGGGGGATATCGTTTCACTTGACCTGGGCGTAAATTTGGAAGGCTATTTTTCCGACATGGCGGTCACCGTGGGCGTCGGGAAGGTACGCAACGAGCTTAAAAAGCTGATCGAGGTGACCAGGAAATCCCTCTCGGAAGGGATACGGTTCGCCAGGCCGGATAACCACCTGTCGGATGTATCCTACGCGATACAGAGCTATGTGGAGCGCCACGGTTTTTCCGTGGTGAGGCAGTTCGTGGGCCATGGCATCGGCAGGCAGTTGCACGAAGAGCCGGAAATACCTAATTTCGGGCCTCCCCATCAGGGAGAGCTCCTGAAAAAAGGCATGGTGCTGGCTATCGAGCCGATGGTCAATATGGGCGGCTGGGAATCCGCGATCCTTGAGAACGGATGGACCGCGGTCACCAAAGACGGCCTCGCGTCTGCTCATTTTGAGCATACGGTAGCGGTCACCGGCAAAGGGCCTGAGATCTTGACCCAGTAAGAGGTTTTCGCATATGGGAAAAGAAGAATTGATCGAGGCTGAAGGTAAAGTCGTCGAGGCCTTGCCGAACGCGATGTTCAAAGTCGAGCTGGACAACGGCCACCATGTACTCGCGCATGTTTCGGGAAAGATGCGCATGAATTTTATCAGGATCTTGCCGGGGGATAAGGTGAAACTGGAATTATCGCCTTACGATTTGACGCGGGGCAGGATCACGTTCAGGTCAAAGTAACGGAGATTGATACTGTGAAAGTAAAAGCATCGGTCAGGAAGATCTGCGATAAGTGCAAGATCATCAGGAGAAGAGGCGTTATCCGCGTGATATGCTCTAACCCCAAGCATAAACAGAGGCAGGGCTAAGGCTTTTTTAAAGGTTTCTAATCAAAGAAACGGAGTGATGACATGCCAAGGATCTTAGGCGTTGATATACCGAAAGAAAAAAGGATAGACGTTGCGTTGACGTATCTTTACGGGGTGGGTAAGGTCATCTCTAAGCGCATCCTTGGCGAAGCGCAGATCGTCCCGGAGAAGCGCGCCAAAGATCTGAACGAAGAAGAGGTCTCGCGCCTGACCAACTCGATACAGAAGCTCGGCCTTAAGGTCGAAGGGGACTTGCGGCGCGATATTTCCCAGAACATCAAACGGCTGATAGATACGGGCTCATGGCGGGGCATGCGCCACAAGAAAGGGCTTCCGGTCAGGGGCCAGCGTACCCGCACCAACGCGCGCACGAGGAAAGGCCCGCGCAGGGGCAGCATGGCAGTCGTCAAGAAGAGAGAATCCGCGTCCGTTAAAAAAGCCTAAGGATACGTCATTACGAGGAGAGTGCGATGGCAATAAAAGATAAGGCAAAAAAGAAAAAAGTGCTGAAGGGCGTCACCGCCGGCATAGCCCATATACAGGCAAGTTTCAATAATACCATCATTACCATTACCGATAAGCAGGGTAACGTGGTGGCATGGTCTACTCCCGGTATCGTCGGTTACAGCGGTTCGAAGAAATCAACCCCCTTCGCAGCCCAGATCGCCGCTACCGATGCCGCACGAAAGGCCAAAGAGGTCGGCCTTAAAGACATCGATGTGTACGTCAAGGGCCCGGGCCCGGGGAGGGAATCCGCCATCAGGGCTTTGCAGGCAGCGGGGCTTAACCTTACGATCATCAGGGACCTGACCCCTATCCCCCATAACGGCTGCAGGCCCAAGAAGAAAAGAAGAGTATAACCTAAGGAGCATGCAATAAATGGCTAGATATACGGATGCAGTGTGCAGATTATGTCGGCGTGAGCAGGAAAAACTGTTTTTAAAAGGCACCAAGTGCACTACGGAAAAATGCCCGGTCGCCAGAAGGAATTACCCTCCCGGCCAGCACGGCCAGACCAAGTTCAGGATGAAGCAGTCAAACTACGGGCTGCAGTTAAGGGAGAAACAAAAGGTGCGCAGGATCTACGGGGTGCTGGAGAAACAGTTCCGCAAATATTTCAAAACCGCCTCCAAAACAAAAGGCGTAACCGGAAAAGTGCTGCTGCAGCTTTTGGAGAGAAGGCTGGATAATGTGATCTTCAGGCTCGGGATCGGCCTTTCGCGGGCGCAGGCAAGGCAGATCGTGCGCCATAACTTCGTCTGGGTGAATGACAGGCGCGTGAACATCCCCTCGTATTCAGTGAAAAAGGACGACACGGTCCAGATAAGGGCCAAAGACAAAGCGAAAGCCAAATTGCTGGAAAACCTCGAACAGGCAAAAGACAGGAGCGTCGCCGCGTGGCTTGCATTTGACGTCAAGCAGCTTGCGGCCAAGGTCGTGCGATTGCCGGAAAAAGAGGACATCCAGCAGCCTATAGAAGAACAGCTCATCGTAGAATTGTATTCCAAGTAACGAACGGGTTTTAACGTAAACAAGGAACCGGAACTTAAACGGAGCGAGGAAAAATGGGTGTAAAATGGAGAGATTTTCAGTTACCGAAGAGACTAGAATGCGATGAATCCACTTACGGTAATTCCTACGGTAAGTTTTTTGCTGCTCCTTTCGAAAGAGGCTATGCGGTAACGCTGGGCAACTCTCTGAGGCGGGTATTGCTTTCCTCGATTGAAGGCAGCGCGGTCACTTCGATAAAGGTCGCAGGCGTGCAGCATGAATTTTCGTCGGTCCCCGGCGTGGTGGAAGACGTTTCCGAAGTCGTGCTGAACATAAAAAACCTCATATTGAAATCGCATTCCAAGATCCCCAAAACCGTCTATATCAAGAAGGATTCCAAGGGAGAAATCAAGGCCAAGGACATCCACGTGGATGAGACGATAGAAATAATCAATCCCGATCTGCACATAGCTACGCTTACCAAGGACGTCAAATTCTCGATGGAGATGGAAGTCTCCAGGGGCAGAGGCTACGTCCCTTCCGAGATGAACAAAAAGGAAGACCAGGCTGCCGGCGTCATAGCGGTGGACGCGTTATTCAGCCCCGTGAAGAAGGTCAATTTCTTAGTCGAGAATACCCGCGTCGGCCAGAGGACCGATTACGACAAGCTGATATTGGAGATCTGGACCAACGGGGCGATGAACCCCAAAGACTCGTTATTGTACGCTTCCAATATCCTGCAGAGGCATCTGGATATCTTCGTTAACTTCGGCCAGTTGCCGGAAGAGGAAGAAGAGCCGGAGATGACGAAAGAGGAAGTCGTGCTCTATGAGAAATTAAGGCTGCCCATATCGGAGCTTGAGCTTTCGGTAAGGAGCTCCAATTGCCTCCGGGAAGCCAGCATAAGGACGATCGCGGACCTCGTGAAGAGGACCGAGGACGAGATGCTGGGTTTCAAGAATTTCGGCAAGAAATCATTAATGGAAATAAAACAACTGCTCGCAGGCATGGGATTGACCTTAGGCATACAGGTCGACCCTAAAAAATTGAAGAAGGGATAGATGAGACACCGTAAATCAAAATCGCTATTGAACCGTTTTACCGGCTGGCGCCGTTTAACGCTCGTGAGCCTGGCAAAGAACCTGATCATTCAACAGCGCATCAAAACTACCCTGGCAAAGGCAAAGGCTGCAAGGCCCCTGGCAGAAAGGCTGATCTCCATGGGCAAGGCAAACACCCTGGCGAAGAAACGGGAGGCCTTTAAGGTCCTCGGCGACCACGCGCTGGTAAGCCTGCTCTTTAGGGAAATTGCGCCCCGCTTCAACAAAAAAACCGGCGGCTATACCAGGATAATAAAGCTGGGGTTACGCCGCGGCGATAACGCGGAGCTTGTGCTCTGGGAGCTCACCGAGCTGAAAA
>JBFZAN010000049.1:0-5357 GCA_041309005.1 Candidatus Omnitrophota bacterium | reverse complement strand
ACTCTTAAATCTACTTTACGCAAACTGTTCTTAAATTGAAACCGATTTCAAAATACATTCTATCTTATCGTGCCCTTTCGCACTCCGTAACCTATTTAATATTAAGATGATATAAATTATGTTTACTTATAGAAACATGTTGCCATTCATATTCTTCATTTTTACTGATTCTTGGTTTCTATCGAAATTGTATTATGAAAATGGGGGAGGAAAATTTAACGGCGCACCTTAAGGCGCGCCGTTAAATTCTAATATATAGGTAAAGCTTGTGCGGTTATTTTTTCATTGATTGCGGCTGTGGAGGGGGCGGCAAAGGCATTTGAAATGTTTCACCGGGCATATGCCTCTGCTGCATCATATGCGGATATCCCATCTTATTATAGCGTAAACACACATTCGTATTCAAAAACAGGTTCCCGAGTATCAGGATAAAACTCAAGACTATGATGAATACGCCAATGATAGTCCCTATTGATTTAAGCTGCTTTTCTTCCTGGCTGGCAAAATAACACACCATATAGCCCAATGCCAGCGCTATCAACAGCATTGCTTCCGTTACTATAACCCCACCCATCAAGGGTAATCCTGCCATGTAACACCTCCCTATTTTAGACAGTCAGTTCTCCAACAGCACTCCATTTGGGCACAACTGCCCTGTGCTGTGGCGAAACAATCGAAATTACCTTCCTTACGCTGTATGGCCTTTATCAGGGCCTTTTTGGGGAATTTCCAGGTATCTCTTATACCGAAGCTTCTTGCCTTCTTCTGGACCTCTGCAAGCCGCATATTCCTCACCTCCTTAAATATAAAAAGCCTTCCTCAGGTCGCTCCTGTGGCGCTTGGCCTGCGCGATGAATTCGCCGACCTCGTCCTGGCTGTACAGGCAAAAAGGCGAATGCAAAGAAATTGACGCTAATTGTATATCTTTGCCTACCTTACCGTCCTGCGTGGATGTTTCCATGATAGAAAAAGTGGCTAATTCCAGCGCGTGCTTCAGGGTGATCTCTTTTGTATAAAGCGTGTTCAAAAGATACGTGGCCAGCGGCGTAATGCCTATTGCCATAAAACCTAAAAGCGTCCAGCGGTGAGGCGCGAAATTACGCTCGCTGTGCAGCGTAAATATCTCGGGAGAATCGATAAAACTTGCGTTCGCGATGTCTTTACGATAGCCGGTCAGCACGATATGAAGCGTCGGCCGTTCTTCAAACGAGATCTGGCCGAACCATTCCTGGTATTTCTTGATCGCGCAGTCACGGCACATGGCAAGCATTTCATCGACGCTCAACGTCTTGTGGTCAGGCCTCTTGTGCAGCTCATAGTAGATCACGTCAATGACGCTCGAGCCCAGGCCTCCGTCCCCCGCGATCGCCAGGCCGCAGAAATCCCCCAGGTCGAAGATCTTCTTGACCGTGTCGTTGACATTGGTGGGGCCGCGCGGGTCTCCGCTGGTGACCCTGCTGTCCGAGGCAATAGCAATGCCGTCTTTCGCGATGATACCGATAGCTAATGTCATGAAAAATCAGGCCTTATATACCAGGTCATTCTGCCTTACCCGGGAGTCGACTAACAAGCCGATCTCATCTCCCTTGCCGGCTTTTTCCACGGATACATGGTCGATCTGCAAAGAGTTTACCGCCTGGGTAAAATCAGTGGTGTGGCCCTTGATCTTTATCTTGTCGCCTCTTAAAAGCGGGGCCTTTAACTTCACCACCGCGGCCCTCACCTTGGGGAAATAATGCGTGATCTCCCCGATGAGCCCTTCCTTCTTCTTCTTTGCGGCCACTTTCGCCTTGACCTGGACAGGCTTCTTTGCTGCGGGCTTTGGTTTTCGTGCGGCGACCTTCTTCTTAACGGGCTTCTTCTTTATAACCTTCTTTTTGGGAGATGCTTTCTTCTTTTTAGAATCAGGCTTAGCCATAGCCACCTCCTTGGAGATGCCTTAAAAAACCGCGCTATGCTTCGATAAGCGAGTCCATCTGTCCGTATGGATTCAGCGCCTTCTGCGGGTTCGCGGGATCCTCGGTCCAGACCCCGTCAACCACGAAACGATAACGGTACGCCCCCGGCTCAAGCTGCATATTCTTCCTCCAGCCTTTATCGTCTTTTTGCATGCGGCTGTTTGTATCCATCTTCCAATCGTTGAATTCGCCCACCAGGTACACTTCTTTGGCCTCGGGGGCGTAGAACGCGAAGCCTACCTTGGCAAGCTTAGGCAATTCTTCCTTGAGGATCTTTTCCATCTTTTCCTGGATAGCGGGCATCACGCCGGTGAAGTTCTCCTGCATGAGGATCTCCCGCGATAAGCTGAAATAGTCTTTCGTCCCGCGCGAATACTTGTCGTACTGAAGAATATGCGTCCCCTCGTTCTGGGCCTCTTTCAGCTTCACGTTGACGTGGATGATGGTGCTGAACAATTTGTCCTTAAAATCGGCCTTGATCTTGTCCAGCATCTTGAACGAATGCCGCAGGCGCGAATCGAAGTTGGTCAACAGGACCCACCATCCTACATTGTGGCCGAGCCTGTCCTTGACCAGGTTGATTATTTCAAGCAGCTGGCTTAAGCCCTCGAGGGAAAATCTGCTTGCCTCCACCGGGATAATGATCTCATCCGCCGCGCGCATCGCGTTGATCGTGAGCATCCCCAGGTTGGGAGGGCAATCTATCAGCACGTACTCATAATCGCCCTGGAACTCCCCCAGCTTTTCTGAAAGGCGCGATTCCCTGCCGATCTCACCGGCTAACTCCTGCTCAAGCGTGCTTAAGACTATTCTTGAAGGGGCTATATCAAAACGCTCATCGACCTTCTGGATGATATCCTTGAGGTCCGCTTTTTTATTGGTTATTTTTGAAAGCACGTTGTAAATACTCAGGTCCGCTTTGATGTTCAGGCCTAAGGTCGCGTGCGCCTGAGGGTCGAGGTCTATAAGCAGGACTTTTCTTTTGTTCATCGCCAAAGACGCAGCGAGGTTTATTGCCGTGGTCGTTTTACCGCACCCGCCTTTTTGATTGGTGACCGCAATGATCCTCATCAACCGCCCTCCTCTTGTTTGGCCGGCCGCCCCCGTATGCGCGGGCCGGAACCGGATTTACCGTAAGAACCGAATATTATCCACGTACACCGCGCCGCTCTTATCCAGCGCGTTCCATTCCTCAAGCACAAACGCAAGATCCGTCATTTCCGACCAGTCATTGATATTCTTGAAGCCGGCCAGGTCGAGTCTGTACTCTTTCCATCTGTTCGATATATCTTTGATATAGATCTCTGATTTTTCATTAAAGGTGTTGGAGAGTTCGACTCTGAGGGCGAGCGTATCCCTGTAATTCGATTTTTTTAATGAGAAGGCTAACTGCTTGAACGGCGCAAGGTTTAATTTGTTCAGCGTGATCGCGTATACCTCTTTTTTTGCAGGATCGAAGTTAAACCTGATCTTTGCCGCTTCGGTCTGGATGACGTAGGCAAAATCCTTGTTTTTCGGCATTATCCCTTTTTTTGCGAAAAGGAAAATGACCGACGCAAGAAGCACGGCTATAGCGGCAACCGCCGCAGCCACAGTGACATACGTGGTCTTCTTAGAAGTGTCCCAGGCCTGATGAATTCGCTGCTGTCTTTTGAGAGGAGTATCGAGATAGATCTTCGCCAGGTGCTCGTAAATATCTTTCTTATCCATTGAGTTTTTTATAACATAAAAGCGCCCTATTGTCAACAGGTTATTAGTCTAACAAAGGCGGGATAAAGCGCTTAAAAATTACTTACGCGGGCTCAAGAGGCTTATTAAGGTACGCGGGGACTTCTTTGCCGATAATGCGGTAGAAATTTGCGAGGTGCGTGCGGAAAAGGCGGTCAAAATAACCGGGATAATCTTCCCCCGCCCACCAGTACCAGTCGCTGCCCTCCAGGATATACATCTGCTTCCAGGCAAGTTCCTTAGCCGGGGCATCCGTTGACTGGTCTTTGGCCGACCACGTTTCTAATTCCTGCCTGGCCAGCGCGAGATATTCCCAGGCCCTGACCTTGTAGGGGTTGCCTATCCATTTGGAAAAATCCCCGTTTATCCATGAGCCTGCGGCAAGATGTTTGATCTGGCGGCGGCCGGGGAACTTCGCGAGATATTCCGAGACGGTCACCGCTTTGAGAAAATCCGCCTTTGACATTTCCTGATAAAGCAGCTCAAGGAAATCATGGCCATCATTGGAATAATACTCCCAGGCATTCTCCCCGTCCATGGCAATAGTGACCAGAGGGTCTTTGCCCTTAAAGGCCTTTTCGATATTTGCCAGGTGCTTCATGAAATCGTTTACCGCGTCTTCCGTTTTCCATTTATAGTATTCAAAGCCGATCATATCGGAAAGGTTCCTGTCGCGGAACACTATGTTCAGGTCGCCGTCTTTTCTTTTTAACAGATGCGGCTGATACAGAAGTCCGGTGTCCCTTTTTTTCTTCTTCAGCGATTTAAATAACAGCCCTTCGTCAGCCACTATCCAACGTATGCCTGCCTGGAGCACAAACGGCAATATATGTTCGCTGACAGATTCTTCAGAAGGCCACATGCCTGCCGGGGGAACCCCGAACTTCTCTTTATAGAGGCCTACCGCGGAATCGACCTGGCTCTTGGCGTCCTGAGGGTAAGAAAAATTTATCTTGGGCAGCACTGCCTTTACGTTCGCCTCTTTCGCGGTCCTGGTGTTGCAAAGGAGCGGCAGTATAGGGTGGTAAAAAGGGCTCAGGATCACTTCCGCCTGGCCGCTTGCCATGTATTTCCTGTAACCGGGAAGGATCTCTTTCAGGATCTGCGCCTGGCAGCGTAAAACGGCTTGCTTATCCTCCTCCGTGAAGAAGCGCGCCTTAGAGACCAGCGCGCGTAACTGCGCCATTGACTGCCTGTAAGAAGGGTCTATCCAGGCAAGATTGAACCAGACCTGCAGGTCCAGGTAATCCTGCTCTAAGAATTCTTTTTTCGCCTGGTGCTTAAGATACAGGTCATAATAGCGCGGGTGGACGGCGATCACCTTATCTTTATAAATACTGAAAAAATGCGCGAGCAGGAATTGCTTTTCTTCTGAGGATAACTGCGAAGCAGGCTTAAAGCTAAGCTCAAGGAAGCGGTCCTTGACTGTACCATTCACATAATCTTCTACCTGTTCGATGAGCGAAGGCACAAGGTTGAAGGTTTGATGTATGGAAGGATATTTTTCCAGGACCTCCACCATATCAAGGTAATCCTTGGTCCCATGCAGACGCACCCAGGGCACCTCGCTCTCCTTGGTCAGGAGGTTCTTGTAGTAGGGCTGGTGCATGTGGAAGATAAAGGCGAGATAAAGCATATTATGATAATGCACACCCGGCCTTAGTTGAGAGG
>JBFZAN010000048.1:0-2736 GCA_041309005.1 Candidatus Omnitrophota bacterium | reverse complement strand
CCCAATGTCCGGTGTTTATTATTTCCGGCATAGTTGATATAGATAAATCATCTACTAAGCTGGCAGATGGCATTATTAGTAAGCCTTTTAACATAGAAGCGCTTTTGAAAAAAATAGAAGATATTCCTTAATAATATTATTGTATCGTTTAGAAAATAGAAACCCCGCCGAGCTCATCTGTTCTTCCCAAAAATCAGGTATTTTTTCTCTCCAGCATTAAGTATTCCTTCACTCGCTTCAAAGACAAGATATTCTCGCTTTTGTAGCGTAACGCCTTACGATTATACCCGGGTACAATTGATTTCATTTTGAATACCCATAAAATAATAAAAAGATAAAGATATTGGGGTTAGCGTTGATCCGCCATTAAAAAGGAGGTTAGATATGCTGTGGACAATTGCAGTTATTCTTGTTGTGCTTTGGCTTTTACGGTTGGTTTCGTCGTACACAATGGGTGGGTTTATTCATATACTTCTCGTTGTTGCGGTTATTGTGATCGTTTTTAATCTCCTCAGCGGCCGAAAAGCGCTTTAATCATCACAAACCTTTAGGGAGATTAGGTTTGGTTTTTCTGTGAGGAAATTTTTGTCTTTTTTCAGACGAATTCCTCGCAGGGAGAAGCCCGGGGAATTAAAATGTTAATGAGGAGGGCCTAATATGAGTACGATTACGACCAAAGATGGCACACAGATTTACTATAAGGATTGGGGCTCAGGCCAGCCTGCCGTATTCAGTCATGGGTGGCCGTTGAGTTCGGACAGTTGGGAGTCGCAAATGCTCTTCATGGCGTCCAACGGTTATCGTTGCATCGCGCATGATCGTCGTGGGCATGGCCGGTCGAGCCAGCCCTGGAATGGCAATGAGATGGACACCTATGCCGACGACCTCTCGGAGCTCATCGAGAAACTCGATCTTAAAGATGCCTCCCTGATCGGTTTCTCCGCAGGAGGCGGCGAGGTTGCACGCTACATCGGCCGCTATGGCACAAAACGTCTGGCCAAAGCCGCCCTGATTTCGGCTGTTCCGCCGCTGATGTTGAAAACTACGGCCAATCCTGGCGGCTTACCGATTAAAGTATTCGACGGAATTCGCGCAGGCTCAATTGCTGACCGCTCCAATTTCTACAAGACGCTGGCTAAGGGTCCTTTTTTCGGCTTCAACCGAAAAGGCGCAAAGGTTTCGCAGGGTATGATTGATTGGTTCTGGCTACAAGGAATGCGGGCCGGTCACAAGAATACCTTCGATTGCATCAAAGCGTTCTCCGAGACGGACTTTACCGAGGACCTTAAAAAATTCGATGTTCCGACGTTAATCATTCACGGCGACGACGACCAAATTGTTCCGATTGGCGCTTCAGCATTGATGTCCGCAAAACTCGTTAAGAATTCGACTCTGAAGATATATAAAGGCGCACCCCACGGCCTGACCGAAACGCATAAGGAGAAGCTTAACGCTGATCTTTTGGCTTTTCTTAAGGGAGAAAAAGTTGTTGACGAAAAATCTGAAAGACTAACAGCGCAGTCTTTCAAAAAACAATGAAGGAGGGAATGAACATGGGTGAACATAATTGTTACAAGGGTGATGTTCAGGAGTGTATTAAGAAAAAGGCTTATGAATTATGGGAAAATGACGGGTGCAAGCCGGGCCGCGATCAGGATTATTGGCTGATGGCCGAAAAGACGGTCAAAGTCCCGAGTAAGGAAAACAGCCTCCCAAGAAAGAAATAAATCAATGAGGATTAACATGAGCTCTTTAAGAAACGTAATGATCGGAATAGTCGTATTCACGATGTTCATCTCACTTGCCGGGCCGGCATTTTCAGAAACGGGAAACGGAGCCTATCAGGCAAGCAATACAAACGAAGGAGGAACAATGAACAGTAATGACAAGACTGGAAGTACAACGCTGCATGTTTTGCCGCCGTTACCTTTTGGGGAGAACGCGCTGGAACCCATAATTTCCGCGAAGACGATCAGCTTCCACTATGGTAAGCATCACAAAGGATACGTAGACAATCTGAATAAGCTGGTGGCAGGAACTGAATTTGCCGGAATGCCGATAGAGAAGATCATCACCGCGACAGCCGGTAAAGCCGATAAGACAGCAATATTCAATAATGCATCGCAAGCGTGGAATCACACATTTTACTGGAATAGCTTGATTCCGAACGGTGGCGGCGAACCATCCGGAGAATTGAAAACGAAGATCGAGGCTTCTTTTGGATCCGTGGATGCATGCAAGAAAGAGTTGGCAACTGCGGCAACGACTCAGTTCGGCAGCGGTTGGGCATGGCTTGTGTTGGATGGAGACAAACTTAAGGTGATCAAGACAAGTAACGCGGATTCGCCATTAACCAAGGGCATGAAGCCATTATTAACAATAGATGTTTGGGAGCATGCTTATTATCTGGATTATCAGAATCGCCGTGTGGACCACGTTAACGCTGTAATCGATAAACTGATTAATTGGAGATTTGCAGCAGAAAACCTCGAGTAGATGATCTTTGATAGGTATTTGGAAAAACATATTTTACGAGGAGGTGAAATAATGAAAGCAATTGTAAATCAAGAAACGTGTACTGGTTGTGGGCTGTGTACGCAAACCTGTCCGGATATTTTCGAAATGGACGGCGATAAGGCAAAGGTATTGGTAGGAGTTGTACCTAAAGATAAGGAAGAGTGCAGCAAGAAAGCGGCGGACGAATGTCCGGTTACGGCTATATCTATAGAAGAGTAA
>JBFZAN010000047.1:0-3647 GCA_041309005.1 Candidatus Omnitrophota bacterium | reverse complement strand
TCCAGGGTCTCAATATCAAGGTCGTTGGTAGGCTCATCCATCACCAGCACATTAGAAGGCCTGGAGAACAGCCTGGCCAGGAACAGGCGGTTGCGCTCCCCTCCGGAAAGGACTTTTACCTGCGTCAGGCTGCGTTCGGGCGCGAAAAGAAAATCCTGCAGATAGCCAAGGATATGTGCAGGCTTGCCGTTAATGATGATAGTTTCGCTTGCGCCGTTTACATTCTCGGCGACAGTCTTGTCTTCATCCAGCTGCTCGCGCAACTGGTCGTAATAGGCGATCTCGAGGCTGGTCCCCAGGGTGACTGTACCGGATTGAGGAGCGAGTTCGCCCATCAGGATGCGCAGCAACGTGGTCTTTCCGCTGCCATTAGGGCCGATCACCCCGATCTTATCCCCGCGCATGATCTGGGCGGAGAAATCCCTGATCACGCACTTGTCGCCGTAACTAAACTCCAGCTGGAATGCCTTAATCACCCGGTGGCCGGAAAGTATGGATTTTTGCGGCCGCATACGCACCTGGCCTTCTTGCTTACGCTGGGCTTTCTTCTCTTCCCTTAAGCGCTCAAGGGCATTGACCCGGCCTTCATTACGGCGCCTCCTGGCCTTAACCCCCTGGCGTATCCAGGCTTCTTCTTCGGCTAACTTTTTATCGAAATGGCCCCATTCTGCTTCCTCGATATCCAACGCGGCTTGTTTACGCTCCAGGAACGTCTTGTAGTCGCATGACCAGCTGTAAATCCTGCCCCGGTCAAGCTCAACGATCCTGGTAGCTAAATGCGTCATGAACATGCGGTCATGGGTGACAAAGAACACCGTGCCCTGATAATTTGAAAGAAACTCTTCCAGCCAATTGATCGAATCGATATCCAGGTGGTTGGTGGGTTCATCCAAAAGTAACACATCCGGTTTGATCACCAGCGCCCTCGCTAAAAGCACCCGGCGTTTCTGGCCGCCTGAGAGGCTTTTGAAATCGCTGTCCGCGTCAAGCTTCATCCGGGTGATCACTTCCTCGGCCTGATTATTCACATCCCAGGAACCGGTATGGTCTAATTCAGCCTGCAAAGCATCGAGTTGTTTCAATAATTCCTGGGTATGTTCTGTATGAAGACGATGGGTAAGCTGGTGGTACCTGGTTAGAAGGCCGGCGCGCTCCCCTAAACCGGAGAGCACGATATCAAACACGCTTCCGGCCATATCAACCGGGACTTCCTGCGGCAGATGCGTGACCTGGATGCCTTTCTGGCAAACGACTTCTCCGCCATCAACCGCAAGCTCTCCGGTCATTACCTTCATCAGGGTGGTTTTTCCTGCCCCGTTCCTGCCAAGCAAAGCAACGCGCTCCCCTGGCTCAAGCTGCAGGCTTAGCCGGTCAAAAACAAGCGGGCCGCTGAATTTTAGTGAAATTTCCTGCAAACTTATCAACGCCATAGAAAGGTAAAATAACAGGCTCTATTCAAGTAATTTCTTCTATCGGCAGGATAAATGCCTTAATGCCTTCTTTGCCTAATTTTGCCCTGAGTTCTTTTACGGCAGAAACCAGCTGTCTTGCGGTATTTTCCTGGGTGGCGACATAAAGAAGGTTATTCCTGCCAGGCCAGATATCATTGCCTAAATGCGTGCCGGAGGCCTCTCCCCGTCCGAAAACCCCCATGACCTTCGTATAATTTTCCAGGCTGCATTTCCCCATCATTTCCATTACTTCCATGTCTATTGCTTCATTATAGGCAATGATTACCATTTTGAGTGTCATTTCTTACCTCCGGTTACCTGCGCTTTTCTGTGGAAAACAGCGTAAAGCGTAGGCACAAAAAGCATGGTGATCAATGTAGAGATCGTCAGCCCGCCGATCATGGTAATGCCCAATGGCTGCCAGACCTCAGAACCTTCGCCCCGGGAAATTGCCAGGGGCAGAAGGCCGGCGAGGGTAGTGATTGTCGTCATTAATACCGGCCTTAATCTTTCTTTTCCTCCGGTAGTTACTGCTTCATGCATGGATAAGCCCCGGGCGCGCAAGATCTTGATATAACTCACCAGAACAATAGCGTTATTAACCACGATGCCCATCAACATGATAATCCCCAGGAACGTAACAATGCTCAGGGTCGTATTCGTCAGGACAAAGCCTAGAATGACTCCGATGAAAGTAAAAGGGATAGCGAACATAACGATAAAAGGGTCTAAGAGCGATTCAAATTGCGCGGCCATTACCATATACACCAAACAGACGCCCAGCAATAGCAGCATCACCAGGTCCTTAAACGCCTTTCTTTGCTCTTCCGCCTCGCCTCCGATGTTGACCATGATATCGCCGGGTAAAGTCAATGTATCCAATTCTTTGCTGAAGTCCTCGATAATCTTTCCCGAAGACCGCCTGTAGGCATTACATTCTACCTGCACTACCCTTTCCCGGTTTTTGCGGTCAATATCCTGCGGCCCGAGCGTCTCGTAAATCCTGGCGATGTTGGACAATTTAATGTAGTCCCTGGAAACGCCTTTGAGCGACTTCGAATCTGCCAGAACGGCAAAAGAAGTCTTTTCCTGCGGCAGCGGGGCTATGATGGAAAGGTTTTCGATATCCTCGAGTTTGGTGCGCGAAGACTCATCGAGCCTGACATAAATATCGTACGTCTCACCTTTTTCGCGGTATTTTGTCGCGGTCACCCCCTGAATAAACGCCTTAAGGGTATTGGAGATGGTGCTCATGTCCAGCCCCAATGCCGCTGTTTTTTCCCGGTCAACATCAATCCTTAACTCCGGGCGGTTAAATTCGCGCGAGACGGAAACATCTACCGCTCCGGGGATATTTTCCAAAATGCCTTTTATTTTTTCTGACAATGCGTCTGTTTCTTCGAACGAGTGGCCGATAATTTCAATTTGGATTGCCTTGCCTCCGCCTCCCGTAATCAGGCGGCCTATCGGGTTGCCCGTTGAAACATCGGCCTTCATTACCCCGGGGATATTTCTTATCTTGTTCCTTATAAACTGCCCGACTTCCATAACAGAGCGTTTTCTCTTTGACTTACCCACCAGCTTTGCTCCGGCAGCGATAGTATGCGAGCCCTGCACCCCGCCAAAGGCCCTGCCCAAACCCCTGACTGAACCGGTCCTCACGTAATAATACTCTGCTTCGGGGATATCCTGGACAAGCAGGTCTTCGACCCTCCTGGCGACTTTATCGCTTTCTTCAAGCCTTGTCCCGACAGGAAGGCTGATATTTATGCGCAGGTCCCCCGTGTCTTCTTCGGGGATAAATTCGTTGCCCACAAAACGCGTCAGGAATAAGCTGAAGATAAACGACAAGGTAAAACCGACGATAATGATTTTCTTATGCCTCAGGGACCAGCCAAGCTGTCTTGCATAAAGATCCTCCCAGCCCTTAAAGATTTTCTCGGAAAAATCATAGAATTTGCCGAACGCCTTTGGTTTTTCTTTAATTGTGCCGTTATTAAAGCGCATCCATTTTGAACAGAGCATCGGGCTGAAAGTCGCGGCGGTAAAAAGCGACGCCAGGAGCGTGACGATAATGATCACCGCTAATTCTCCGAAGATGACCCCGACAACTCCCGGAATAAACAACATCGGCAGAAAAACCACGACAGTCGTAAAAGTAGAGGCGGCGATAGCCAGGAATATTTCCGAGGCGCC
>JBFZAN010000046.1:0-13986 GCA_041309005.1 Candidatus Omnitrophota bacterium | reverse complement strand
TCGTGCGGGAGATAGAGCCCGGAGAGGTCGTTTTTATCAACAACAACGGCACGGTCAGGTCGAAAAAATTCAGGGAGGACGGCGTGCAGCACAGGCGCGCCTTCTGCACGTTTGAGCACGTGTATTTCGCGCGGCCCGATTCGGTGGTCTTCGGGGAGACCGTGCATTTAGCGAGGCGTAAGTTGGGCGAACAGCTGGCAAAAGAACATCCTATTAAGGCGGATTTCGTGGTACCGGTGCCGGACTCCGGCTTTTCGGCGGCGCTGGGCTATTCCAAGCAGTCAGGTATTCCGCTGGAAATGGGCATTATCCGTAACCACTACGTCGGCAGGACCTTTATCCAGCCCGCGCAGGATGCGCGCGACCTGGGAGTGCGGGTAAAGTTCAACCTGCTCAGGGAAGTAGTAAGAGGCAAACGCATTGTGATCGTCGATGATTCCATTGTTCGGGGCACTACTTCCAAGATCCGCGTGAGAAACCTGCGCCGGGCGGGCGTAAAAGAAGTGCACTTAAGGATTTCCTGCCCCGCTCACAGGTTCCCCTGTTTTTACGGGATAGATTTTCACCGCTCAAGCGAGCTTATCGCGAATAAGTACGGGTCAACGGAGAAGATTCGGCAGTTCCTGGGGGTGGACAGCCTCGGGTATCTTAGCCTGAAGGGGATGCTGGATTGTTTTGCCTCATCGAGCAACCATTACTGCACCGCCTGCTGGACGGGAAAGTATCCGATCATAGCCGACAAGAGCCATGGCAAGTTTTCGCATGAGGCCAGATGCTGCGGCCAGGGAGAGATATAGATGCCGGCAATAACCTACAAAAAATCAGGGGTTGACATACACAGGATGGACGCGTTTAAACAGAGGATCAGGTCCCTTGCGGAAAAATCCTGCGGGGCAGAAGTGCTTAAAGCCATCGGGGGGTTCGGCGGTTTTTTCAGGTTTCCGAAAGCGCAATACAGGGATCCGGTGCTGGTTTCCTCCGCAGACGGGGTAGGCACGAAGTTAAAGATCGCGGTCCTGGCTTCACGCCATGATACCGTGGGGATAGACGCGGTCGCGATGAACGTAAACGATATATTGTGCACCGGCGCGCGGCCGCTGTTTTTGCTTGACTATATCGCCTTCAGCGACTTAAAGGAAGACGCGCTTTTTTCAATCGTCAAAGGGGTACATACAGGTTGTGTCGAGGCCGGATGCGCGCTGGTAGGAGGAGAGACCGCGCAGATGCCCGGGATGTACAAAAAAGGCGAATACGATATCGGCGCTTTTTGCGTGGGGGTGGTGGAAAAAAGAAATATCATCGACGGCTCCGGGATAGAAGTAAACGATACGGTCATCGGCCTTGAGTCAAGCGGCCTGCACTCTAACGGTTTTTCCCTGGTGCGAAAGGTTTTCTCCGAGAAAGCGTTAAAGAGGATGAGTGTTGAATTGTTAAAACCTACGCGCATCTATGTCAAGCCGGTACTTTCTCTGCTCTCCGGCAAAGGCAGGGGCACTTCCGTCATTAAAGGCATAGCCCACATTACGGGAGGGGCCTTCTACGACAAGATCGCCAGGATCATTCCCGGCGACCTGGATGTGATAATCGAGGAGAATTCCTGGAAGGTGCCGGAGATATTCCGGCTTATCCAGAATAAAGGCTCTATCGAAGACAAAGAGATGTACCATACCTTGAATATGGGCATAGGTATGGTATTGATAACGGCGCCCGGGGCGGCGAACCGAGTGATCGCGCAACTCGCCAGGCTGAAATTGAGGTCCTGGGTAATCGGAAAAGCGGTAAAAGGCAGGAAACAGGTAACGGTGGAATAGTTTCCTGTCGTCATAATCATAACACAGGAGGGCCAAAATGCACGGCATATACCTAGGACTGACCGCGGCGGTAATATTGTTTTTTATGGGCATCAGGATCGTGAGGCCTACGCACAGGGGGTTGATCGAAAGACTGGGCAAATATAACCGTTTCGGGAACCCCGGCTTTCAGTGGATCATCCCTCTCATCGAACAGATGTATCAGGTCAATATCACCGAGCAGATGGTTGACGCAGAGCCCCAGGAGATCATCACCTTCGACAACCTTAATGCCAAGGTCGACGCCCAGGTGTATTTTAAGGTCAAGCCTGACGAAGAAAGCGTCAAGAGCTGCATCTACAACGTGTTCAATTACCAGTACCAGATCGTTAACCTCGCCAGGACCACGCTTCGAAATATCATAGGAACGCTTACTTTGAAATCAGCCAACAGCGAACGCGGCAAGATCAATGAAGAGCTCCATAAGACGCTTATGAACGAGACCGCCCATTGGGGCATCGAGATCGTAAGGACCGAATTAAAGGAAATAGACCCGCCTAAAGACGTGCAGGAGACCATGAACAAAGTGGTAAAGGCGGAGAATGAAAAAATAGCCGCCATCGATTTTGCGACCGCGACCGAAACCGGCGCGGACGGCCAGAAGCGGGCCGAGATCAAAAAGGCCGAAGGTATCAAGCAGGCCAGGATCCTGCAGGCCGAGGGTGAAGCAGAAGCAATCAAATTAGTGAACGAAGCGGCAGAAAGATATTTCGTAGGCAATGCCCAGGTTCTAAGAAAGCTCGAGGCGGTAGAGAAAGCCATATCGAATAATGCAAAAATTGTCGTTCCGTCAAATACGGAATTGGTGAATGTGATCGGTGAAATGGCCGGTATATTGCCTCTGAAAAAAGAAGAAAAGCAGTCAAAATAAGCGGATGAGGATTTTAGTGGTTGGTTCGGGCGGCAGGGAGCACGCCTTAGTCTGGAAGATCGCGCAGTCAAAGCTGGCCGGTAAGGTTTTTTGCGCCCCCGGTAACGGCGGCATGTGCGAAGAAGCCGAGTGCGTCGATATAAAGGCGGGCGATATCCCCGGCACGCTCGCTTTTGCAAAAAAAGAAAAAATCGATTTAACGGTGGTGGGGCCGGAAGCGCCGCTGGCCGCGGGGATCGCCGATGAATTCAGCCGTCAAGGGTTGCGGATATTCGCGCCGGATAAAAGGGCAGCGCGGTTGGAAGCGAGCAAGGTATTCGCCAAAGAGTTAATGGCCAAATACGGGGTTCCCACCGCGCGTTTTAAGGTGTTCGATAATGCCGACGAAGCAAAACGCCATATCGAGCGCCTGGGCGGGGCTTGCGTGGTCAAAGCAGACGGTTTAGCCCAGGGCAAAGGAGTGGTAGTCGCCGGGACGGTTGAGGAAGCCCATCGGGCGGTGGACTCCATGATGCGCGAGCGGATGTTCGGGGAGGCGGGTAACAAAGTAATCGTCGAAGAATGCCTGCAAGGCCAGGAAGCGTCTATCCTGGTGCTTACCGATTCAAAGCAGGTGATACCCCTTGCCTCAAGCCAGGACCACAAGCGGGCATTTGACGGCGATACGGGTCCTAATACCGGCGGTATGGGAGCATATTCCCCTGCGCCGGTAGTGACCGAAACGCTTCTTAAGGAAATTCTTGATGCTATAGTCTATAGGACAATAGACGGCCTGGCGAAAGAAGGCATTGAGTACAGGGGGGTTCTGTACGCGGGCGTTATGATTACCAAAGACGGCCCGAAAGCATTGGAATTCAACGTCCGCTTCGGCGATCCTGAAACGCAGGCGGTATTACCCAGGATGAAATCTGATTTAGTAGAAGTAATGCTGGCGGTGGCCGAAAGAAAATTAAGCAAGTTCTCGCGTTTCGGCGGATTGTCCTGGGACAGCCGCCCGTGCGTGTGCGTAGTGTGCGCCTCCGGAGGTTACCCGGGAAAGTACGAAAAGAATAAAGAGATATTGGGTCTTGGGCAAGTGAAAAAAATGAAAGACGTGGTGGTCTTTCACGCCGGGACCAGGTTTGCGGTAGTCAACGGCGAAAAGAAGATCCTTACCGAAGGGGGCAGGGTCCTGGGCGTGACGGGATTAGGCGCCACTATACAGGACGCCCTTGACAAGACCTACAAAGCGGTGGGTGAAATACACTTTGAAGGTATGCATTTTCGCAGGGATATCGCAAGAAAAGCGCTTAAGGAGGGGCTATGATCAGCGTTATTATGGGCAGTGAGTCGGACTTAGAGACCGTGCGCGCGGCAATAGACGTATTAAAAGCGTTCAAAGTTAAATTCGAGGTAAAAGTCCTTTCGGCGCACCGCAGTCCAAAAGAGCTCGCGCGGTATGTCGAGAGCGGCCGTAAGAAGGGCGTACAAGCGTTTATCGCCGCCGCGGGCGGCGCAGCGGCACTGGCAGGCGTCATCGCCGCGCACACGACTTTGCCCGTAATAGGCGTCCCGATAGAAACGCGCAGTTTAAAAGGGCTGGATTCGTTATTATCTACGGTCCAGATGCCCGGCGGTATCCCCGTAGCCTCCATGGCGATCGGGAAGGCAGGCGCCAGGAACGCGGGGCTATTCGCCCTTCAGATCCTGGGGGTATCCGATAAGAAAATAACTTCAAAACTGGAGTCATACAAGAAAAAGATGAGGCGTACAATAAAACTGACCAGAATTAAATTGTAGTATTTTAATTCTTTTGGCATGGCTACGACCAGGATAATAAAAATAGACCCCCGACACCCGAGAAATGAGAGCATCTTTGAAGCAGCTGCAGTTTTGGCTAAGGGAGGACTGGTGATCATCCCTACCGAAACGGTCTATGGTATTGCCGCGGATTGCGCCAATGCGGCCGCCGTCAAAAGGCTGTATGAGATCAAGAAACGGCCTAAAGATAAACCTTTCTCCCTGCACCTGGGCAGCAGGGAGAAGCTGGAAGAATACGCTAAGGATATTTCCGTCTCCGCGCATAAGCTTATCAATGCGTTCTGGCCCGGGCCGTTGACGCTGATATTCAAATCAAAGGGCGCCTCTACCATAGCTATCCGCCTGCCCGATGACGCGGTCGCGCAAAAGATCATTTCCGCCGCCGGGGTGGCGGTGGTGTGCCCCTCCGCGAACATTTCCGGCGCCAATCCGCCTGTAGATTTCCGGGAGGCGATAAAGGACTTAGACGGCCTGGTGGAGGCCGCGGTAGACGCCGGACCGACAAAATGGCAGAGAGAATCGACGATCGTCGATGTGACGCAGGAGCCGCCCGCGCTCGTGCGCGAAGGAGCGGTCGGGAAAGACGAGATCGACAAGGTGATTAGAAAGAAAAGCGTGCTTTTTGTGTGCACCGGAAATTCCTGCCGATCAGTGATGGCAAAGGCTTTGCTTGAGAAGAAGCTGAAAGAACAAGGGCGTAATGATGTAGAGGTGATCTCCGCGGGCATAATGATGCTGGGAGGCCTTGAGGCTTCAGCGCAGACCATGGAGGTCCTGGCGAGAGAAGGGATAGATGTTTCCGGCCACCGTTCGCAGAGGGTGACTACGGATATGCTTGCGGCCGCGGATATCATATTGGTCATGGAGCGCCTGCACGAGGAAAGGATTCTGCAGATAGATCCGAAAGTAAAGCAGAGGCTTTTTCTCTTAAAGGAATTCGCAAAAGTAAAGGATAACGACCTGGATATCGCGGACCCTATCGGCAAATCGTTTGAGTTTTACGAAGAAACATACTATATGATAAAGGAAGCGGTTGCGAGGATCGTAGAGATCATATAACCAAAACTAACGCGGGATGAGGATATGGAAAGAATAGCGATTGCTTCGGACCACGCGGGATTCGGTTTAAAAGAAAAATTGAAGGCGTATCTTGTACGGACAGGTTTTAAAGTGGATGATCTGGGGGCGTACTCAAGGGACCGGTGCGATTATCCCGCGTTCGCGTATTCTCTGGCGCGCTCCGTCTCCGGGAGGAAACACCGCCGGGGCATCCTGGTCTGTAAAAGCGGGATAGGCAATTCCATCGTGGCGAACAGACTTCCTGGCGTGCGGGCCGCTTTGTGCTATAATGTAAAAGCGGCGCGCCTTTCCAGGGAACACAACGACAGTAACGTCCTGGTGCTGGGGTCCGCGTTTGTAAACGAAAAACTCGCCCGTCGGATTGCGGGGACGTGGTTAGGGGCGGAATTCCAGGGCGGCAGGCACGCAAGGCGGCTGAGCCAGATAACACGGATAGAAAAAGAGATAGGAGCAAGGAAGCGATGAAATACCTACAGAAAACCGACCCGGAGATCTACGAAGCCATAACGCGTGAGCTTAAGAGGCAGCAGGATAACCTGGAGTTGATCGCTTCGGAAAATTTTACTTCTTTGGCGGTCCTGGAAGCGCAAGGGTCGGTGCTGACCAATAAATACGCCGAAGGGTATCCCCACCGGCGCTGGTACGGAGGGTGCGAGTATGTCGATGTCGCCGAAGAACTGGCCGTCAAACGCGCCAAAGAGCTTTTTGGCGCAGAGCATGTGAATGTCCAGGCGCATTCAGGTACCCAGGCGAACATGGCGGTGTTCTTCGCCGCGCTTAAGCCGGGCGATACCTACCTTGCGATGGACCTGGCTTGCGGGGGCCATCTTTCGCACGGCCACCCGCATAATTTCTCCGGCATGCTGTATAAGCCCGTACCCTACGGCGTCAGGAAGGATACCGAAACAATAGATTATGACCAGATAGAAAAGCTGGCGGCTGAACATACGCCTAAACTGATCCTTGCCGGCGCCTCGGCCTACCCCAGAGAGATCGATTTTAAGAGGCTGCGCGCTATCTGCGATAAGGCGGGCTGTTATTTATTCGTGGACATGGCGCATTTCGCGGGGCTGGTTGCCGCCGGAATTCACCCCTCGCCCGTGCCTTACGCCGAATTCGTCACTTCCACCACCCATAAGACCCTGCGCGGGCCAAGGGGCGGTTTCGTGATATGTCGGGAGAAGTTTGCCAAAAAGATAGATGCGGAAATCTTTCCGGGTATTCAGGGCGGGCCTTTGATGCACGTGATTGCGGCTAAAGCAGTCGCGTTCCGGGAAGCTTCGACCGAAGATTTTAAGTCCTATCAGTCCCAGATCGTCAAGAACAGCCGGCGCCTGGCAGCGCAGTTGCAGAAGAAGGGCTTGCGTATTGTAAGCGGCGGGACGGACACTCATCTTATGCTGGTAGATTTGACTTCCCGCAACATAACCGGCAAGCAGGCGCAGGAATTACTGGGCGAAGTCAATATCACGGTGAACAAGAACCTGATTCCTTACGATACGCTCCCGCCCGCGCAGGCAAGCGGCGTACGGCTTGGGACTCCCGCGGTTACTACGCGGGGAATGAAGGAGGCCCAGATGGACAGTATCGCCGATTTCATAGAGCGCGCAACAGGTTCACGCGAACAGCCGCAGGAATTAGAACGTATAAAGCAGGAAGTCTTGAAAATGGCTCAGGCATTCCCGCTGTACCCGCAACTCTAAACAGGGAGCCGCCTACGATATGAAACGCAAAGTTACAACGCATAAGAGGATGGGCTGGGATGAGTATTTTATGGAACTTTGCCGCCTCGTTTCTAAGAGGTCCACGTGCGTACGGAGGCAGGTGGGCGCGGTCCTGGTCAGGGGTAAGAGGATTTTGGCTACCGGTTATAACGGCGCGCCTTCGGGCCTCGCCCATTGCCTGGACATAGGATGCCTGCGGGAAAAGTTGAAGATCCCTTCGGGCCAGAGGCATGAGCTTTGTAGGGGCCTGCATGCCGAACAAAACGCCTTTATCCAGTCTTCGCTGCACGGCATCAGCGTAAAAGATGCGACGCTTTACGTGACAAACCAGCCATGCATCATCTGCGCGAAAATGCTTATCAACGCCGGCATCACCGAGATCGTGATCGCCGACGGTTATCCCGACAAAATGGCGATGGATTTCTTGAAGGAAGCGAAAGTCATGGTGCGCACGATATGAAATGCACATTCTGCGGATATAAGGAAGATAAGGTGATGGATTCCCGCGCCACGAAAGACGGCACCGCCATCAGGCGCAGGCGAGAGTGCCTTAAGTGCGGGAAACGTTTTACGACCTACGAGCATATCGAGGATGTATCCCTGATGGTGATCAAGAAAGACGGCGGCCGCCAGCCTTTTGACCGCAAAAAGATCCTTTCGGGCATCATCAAGGCCTGCGAGAAAAGGCCGATCAGCATGGATAAGATGGAAGGCGTCGTGGCCCAGGTGGAACGAGGTATCCAGAAAAAATTTGACCGGGAAGTTCCTGCTTCCAGGATCGGTGAACTGGTCATGGAAAAGTTGAAAGGTTTAGACGACGTCGCCTATGTGAGGTTTGCCTCGGTCTACAGGCAGTTCAAGGACCTCGGACAATTCATGGCGGAATTAAAGTTCATGCTGCATAAAGAAAAGACGAAAGCGCTGCCCGCCCACGGTACACATAAAAGGAGTTGATGATGGTAGAGATGGAATTGAACAAGATCGTCATTGACGAGAAGCGCCACGACCAGCTCATTGTGCTTAAAGAAAAAGGCGGCCCCCGGGTGTTGCCGATCGTGATCGGCTTGAACGAGGCCTCCGCAATAAAGTTGAAGATCAGCGGTTTCAACCCGCCGCGGCCTTTGACCCATGACCTGCTGCAAACCGCCATAGAAAGCCTCGCGGGGAAGGTAGAAAAAGTGCTGATCGACAAATTGGAAGAGAATACCTTTCATGCCAAACTAATCCTCAAAGACAGCTCAGGGGAAGTTAAGGTCATCGATGCCCGGCCTTCCGACAGCATCGCCTTGGCGGTAAGGGCCCGCGTGCCGATTTTCGTTGAAGACGCCATCATAGAACAGACGCAGACGTTCAATCAAGGCAAATAGGCTCATTGATGAAAATAGGGCTGATCTCCGATACCCACGATAACCTGCCTAATATTGTCAAGGCCGTAAATTTTTTTAATACGCAAAAGATCGGTTTTCTGCTGCATGCGGGCGACTTCGTGGCGCCGTTCGCGGTGGCCCGGCTCAAAGGGCTCCTGTGCGATTGGAGAGGGGTATTCGGAAATAATGACGGAGAAAAGAACGGCCTGGCTCTTGAGTCGCAAGGCAGGATCAGGGAAGCGCCGTTACGGATAGAGCTGGATAAAAGAAAGATCGCGCTTGTCCATGATGTGCGCATGATCGACCCTTTCGCCGAAGATCTGGATATATGCGTCTTCGGCCACACGCATACCGCGGAAATGAAAACGCAGTCAAACACGCTTATCGTTAACCCGGGTGAATGCGGCGGATGGCTCACTGGAAAATCTACGGTGGCGGTCCTGGACCTTGCTTCCTTGAAGGTCGAGCTTTTCAAAGTATAATCCCCTTATCATGAAATCATTTTTCCCGTGGCTAAAAGAAAATCGGGCGCTGCTTGAGGCGATCCAGGGGATCGCTTCCAGAAAGCGCGTTACGCTGTATCTTGTAGGCGGCGCCTTGCGCGATATCGTATCGGGCAGGCAAAAAAACAGGCCCGATATGGATTTCTGCCTGAAGCAAGGGGCGATATCTTTTGCGAGAGCGGTCGCGCGGGAATTAAAATGCGGTTTCGTAGTATTGGATGAACTCCACGGATGCGCCCGCGCGGTGAAGAAGATGCGCGGCGGGCTCTACACGCTCGATTTCACCGATTTTCGCGGTAAGACCCTTGAGGAGGACCTCCTGCACCGTGATTTCAGCGTAAACAGCATGGCGCTGGAATTAAAGAATATTTTTTCGCTTTGTAACCTGGACGATGCTTTGATCGATCCTTTCGGAGGCAGAAAAGATATAAAGGCGGGAATAGTCAGGCTGGTCAACAGGCAGGGCTTTGACGAAGACCCCTTGAGGCTGTTACGGGCTTTCAGCCTGGCTGCGCTGTTCGGTTTTTCGCTCGACCCGTTGACGTCCCGCCTGGCGCGGTCAAAGAGAAAAAAGATAACTTCTGTCGCGTCCGAGAGGGTGCGGGACGAACTGTTCAAGGTCCTTTCCAGCCGCCAGTCATTCGGCCCGTTAAAAAAGATCGAAGAATACGGATTGCTGGATTTGATCATCCCTGAGATAAAGCCTATGCGCCGGATAAGGCAGGGCCTTCACCATCACCTTGACGTATGGAACCACAGCCTGGAAACGTTTAAGCACCTGGAAGCGATACTCAATAAGGCCAAGGATGCTAACACCATGAGTAGCTATATCGCAGAAGAGGTCTCTGCCGGAAGAAGCCGTTATGAATTGATCAAACTGGCCGGTCTCTTGCACGATATAGGCAAGCCCGGTACGCTGTCTGTCAAAAGAGGCAAGGTGAGTTTCCACGGACACGAGCGTCTGGGGGCATGTATGTGCGAGAAGATAGGGATACGTCTTAAGCTTTCAAATGAAGAAATCCGCTGCCTGAAGCAGATTGTTTTCTCGCATCTACGCCCCGGGTTCCTGGCGGATGCGCCCCTTTTGACCAGGCGCGCCCGGTTCAGGTTTTTCAGGGACACCGGCTCCGAAGCCCTTTCGGTGCTTTTAGTGTCCCTTGCGGACCAGCGCGCAACCAAAGGCCGGCTTGCTACCAGGGAATCGCGCCAGCGCCATGAGCGCCTGATAAAAAGACTGATGAGGGAATATTTTACCGGCCGCAACGAAAAGAAGGCGAAGCGTCTCGTTAACGGTAATGACCTCATGGACCGTTTCGGATTAAAGCCGTCTCCCGCTATCGGAAAGGTGTTACGCGAACTGGAAGAGCTGCAGGCCATAGGCAGGATCAAGAACCGGCGGGAAGCCTTGCGCCATGCGGCAAAGATATTAAAAAAGAGTTAAGTTTTTTACAAAAATCCTATATAATAGGTCTAAGGGCAAACAGCAAAGGAGGGATATGAAAAAGGCAAAAACAGTAGGTCTGAAAATAAATACCATCGAACAGGACATTTTGACGGAGGTAGGTAATGTATGCGCGGGAAACGCCACTACCGCTTTGGTGCAGATTATCGGAAGAAGAATAGAGCTGCAATTGCCCCTGTTGAAGGTGGTCGACGTTAGTAAATTACCGGAGTTCCTGAGCACCCATCCCGAAGAAGTCGTGATCGGCATACACATGCAGATACTGGGGGAGGCCAAAGGAAACGCGCTCCTGGTATTCCCTAAAAAAGACGCCTATAAGATCATAGACCTTCTTTTGGGTCCTATCCAGGAAAAACCGAGCAGCCTTACCGAAATCGGGATTTCAGCGTTGAAAGAAATAGGCAACATTGTGATCTCGGCGTATTTATCGGCAATGAGCGCTTTTACAGGCATATCCGCGTTTCCCTCAACGGTCACCCTTACCAGCGGCGCCGCGCGTTCCCTGGTGAACCTCGCTTTTTTCGGCCTCAACAGTTATGAGGGGACAGAAATGATCCTGATCGAAGCGGTCTTTAAAGACAAACGAAGGGACCTGGCGGGAAATTTCTTTATCGTGTTTGATTCCGTGACCATCAAGCAGATATTGAAGAAGACAAAAGGGATGATTAAATAAGAGGTGGCTATGGAAAAACAGGTACATCTGGACGTATTGAACCTGGAGCAGGCTTCCCGGATAATCGGGGCGCATCTACGGATAGAAAACCTGATGCAGGAGATGGGGTCTTATTTCAAGAAGATCACCTGCGCCAGGAAAATAAGATTCCTGTTGTGGGATGAATCAAAAAAAGAATTCTCTTTCGAAATGGGCGACGCTGCCAAACCCGCGTTCGCGAAACCTTCGCTCAAAGGCAATAAGCTTCTTAAGGTGATGAGTTTAAAAGAGCCGCAATTCTCTCCTCAAAGGATAATGGCTCCCTTAAGGGCGAATAACAAGCTGCTCGGTATTTTGATCCTTGAACCGGGTAAACCCTTATCCAAGACGTCCTTCGATAAAGAGAGGTTCCTGCTCTCGGTAAAGAACGCCGCTACCGCGATCGCGAACGCCCAGCTCTTTATGGAATCGGAAAAACGCAACCAGGACCTTTTCAGGCTTAACGTCCTGAGCCGGGCTTTGAATCCTACCGTGGAGGACGAATCGATCGTAAGGATCCTGGCCGAGGGGCTGGAGGGGATCATAAATTTTGACACCATGACGCTGGCGATCCTGGGAAAACTGCCCCACACCTTGCATCTGAAGGCCAGAAAGGCGTTGTCCGATAAAACGCTGGAGGCGGTAAAAAAAAGCCTGATGGAAGTGGTCTTTAATCTTACCAAAATGCCCATAGATGCCAAAGAGATGGTCGAAAAGATCAGTATGCCGCAGGGCAGAAAGTCAGGCGGCATGATGAAATCTTTTCTGCATGCGCCCCTGATCACCAAAGACAAAATAATCGGCGTGGTCGTTTTGAACAGCTTCGGCAGAAACGCTTTCTCGGTGAGAGACCAGCAAAACCTCTCCATGCTTGCCGCCCAGGCGGCGGTTGCGTTCGAGAATTCCATGCTGTATTCCGATTTAAGAAGGACGTATTTCAGCATCGTCATGGTGCTTACGCAGGCCATAGAAGCAAAAGACCCTTATACGCGGGGCCATTCGGTGCTGGTCTCTAAATATGCTTCTGCGCTCGCGGCTAAGATGGGCTTGAGCGCTTCGATGGTCGAATCGATAGAGATCGCAGGATTGCTCCATGACCTGGGCAAAATCGGCATTCCCGAGGAGATCCTGCTTAAGAACGGCAAACTTACCGACGGAGAGTATGAGGTAGTCAAGACGCATTCCGCGATAGCCCTGAAGATCCTGGGTTCGGTGGAATTCCCCCATTTTTCCAAAGAAGAAAAGAGCCTGGAGGTGCCTCCCGAGATAACTCTTAACCTTTTTGGGCCGGCCGATCTTTCTTCCGATATTAAGCTGATGATTTACCATCACCACGAGAAATACGGCGGCGCAGGGTATCCGAAAGGGATAAAAAAAGACGAGATCCCCCTGGGCGCGAGGATCCTGGCAGTGGCGGATACGTTTGAAGCCTTGACCGCGGACAGGCCTTACAGGCGCGCGTTCCCGTTGGAAAATGCAAAAAATATCTTACGTAAAATAAGCGGCGAACAGTTGGATCCTGCGATAGTGAAGATATTCCTGGGCATGCTCAATATACGATGGTTTAAAGAGCTGAAGAAAAAGGCGATGGCGCAATAATGGACAAAGAGAGAGTCGTTCTATCACTGGATGCGATCCCTGAGGCATGGCAAAACATCCTGCCCGACCTGCCGCGCCCCTTGCCTGCGCCCATCAACCCCGGTACCGGAAACCCCCTTACACCCGATGACCTGGCGCCGATCTTTCCCCGCTCGCTTATCATGCAGGAAATGAGCCAGGAGAAGTGGATAGCGATACCGCGGGAAATAATCGACGTGTACAGGATCTGGAGGCCGACGCCATTACAGAGGGCAGTGAGGCTCGAGAAGGAATTAAAGACCAGGACAAGAATATATTTTAAGAACGAAAGCGTAAGCCCCGCAGGAAGCCATAAGCTCAATACCGCGGTGGCCCAGGCCTACTACAATAAAAAAGAAGGGGTCAGGAGGCTGTGTACGGAGACCGGCGCCGGCCAGTGGGGTTCGGCATTATCGTTGGCCTGTTATTTTTTCGGCCTTAAATGCAGTGTCTACATGGTCAAGGCAAGTTACCTGCAGAAGCCTTACCGTAAATCTTTGATGCGCGTCTTTAACGCCGACGTCTACCCGTCACCTTCAGACCTGACTAATTCCGGAAGAAGCATCCTCGCGAAAGACCCTGATTCCCCGGGATCTCTGGGCGTGGCTATTTCTGAAGCCGTTGAAGACGCCGCGACGCACGAAGATGCCAAATATTCTTTAGGAAGCGTCCTGAACCATGTATTATTGCACCAGACGGTGATAGGTCTTGAGACAAAAAAGCAGCTGGAGTTGATCGGAGAGACTGCGGACGTCCTGGCGGGGTGCGTGGGAGGCGGAAGCAATTTTGCCGGCCTCTGCCTGCCTTTTGTCGCCGATAAATTAAAAGGCAAGGATATCCGTATGGTCGGGGTTGAGCCTACTGCCTGTCCGACTATGACCAGGGGCGTATATACCTATGATTTCGGCGATACCGCGGAGCTGACACCTTTGGTGAAGATGTACACCCTGGGCCACAGTTTCATACCTCCAGCTATCCACGCGGGGGGCTTAAGGTATCACGGCATCGCTCCGATACTTGC
>JBFZAN010000045.1:0-10275 GCA_041309005.1 Candidatus Omnitrophota bacterium | reverse complement strand
CTGGTAGCAACGACGGGCTTCGCGCACGCCATCGCTTCCAGGATCACCCTGCCGCAGGCCTCCGCGTCAGTAGCCAGGACCAGGATATCGATACCCGCGTAGATGTCAGGCATGTCGCCGCGAAAACCCGTAAAGATTACCCTGTCGGATATGCCAAGCGTACGCGCCATATCTTTCAAAAAAGCGGCCCTCCAGCGGTCCGAGCTAAAAACAGCGTCTCCGGCTATCAGGAAACGCGGCTTGTTTTTGATAGCAGGTGTTTCCAGGATGGTTTTTGCGGCCCGCAGGAAGATTTCATGGCCCTTGGCCTGGTTAAACCTGGAAGTAATAGCTACGACAGTCTCCTTGGGGCCTATGCCGAATTCTTTTCTGATTTTTTCCTTATCCAGCCCCGGATTAAACCTTGCGGTATCCACGCCGTTATATACCACCTTTATCTTCCGGGGCAAAATACCCTTTTTAAGGAACCGCGCGGCGATAGCGTAAGAATTACAGATAAGCGCGTCCGCGAAAAAAGAGAACAGCCTGTCCGGGTCGACGATCTCTTTTGTGATAAGATTACGCTCATGCCAGACGACCTTTAGACTCCTGAACTTTGCGACGATAGCCGCGTACGCGTGGGTCCGGATACTGTTGGAATGCACAATTCTGATATTCTTCCCGGTAACGACCTTAAGGAGCCTCTTTACCGCACCCGCTACGCCGGCGCATCTCCTTACCTGGGGAAATTCAGCAAAGACCACCTCAACGCCTATTTTTCTTAATTCCTGCGCCAGCGGCCCTTCTCCAGGAAGCACAAAAACAGGCAAGAACCTTGACCTGTCCTGATGCATAACCAGATTGATAAGGCTGTTCTCCGCTCCGGCAATCGCAGAGGTTTCATGTAAATATAGTATATTGATCTTATCCATATCTGCCTCAGGGCGCCTTCCGGCTGCCCGTGTTAACCGTATCCAGTAATTGACGGAGCCTGTGCGTATACGTATGCTCCTTTCTCGCCCTTTGATAGCCTTTATCCGCTATCGCGGCCCTTTCTTCCGGATGCTCCAGGTAATACCTGATCAAGCGCTTCAATTCTTCGGTCGAATCATACACGATCATCTCCCGGCCTATCTCGTAGAACCCGGCTGCCTGCGGGATATTATTGGTGAGCAGGAAGCCGCCGCTAGCGGGCACCTCGAACACGCGCGGCGTCACGTTAAAGACAGGCGTACCCGGGCCGTAAAGGCCGTGTATGTCCACGACGATCCTGGAGGCATTGTATATCTTGACCGCTTCTTCCATATAGATATCCTGTTTTTGGTAACAGCCTTTAAGGCGCCTCGAACTCCCGTTCCACTTGCCCCAGATCTTAAGGCCGAATTCAGCCAGCTCTTCCAGTATTTCCTCCCGCTTAGGGGTGACCGTTCCCACAAACGCTACGTTTGAGCCGTATTGGGCGATTTCTTCGACGGAGAGCTCCATGCGCCTGTGTATCTGCGGCTCACACGCAAGCGGCAGCGTATGGGTATTGTTAAGGCGCACGCCAAGATGCTCTAATACGCCGGATGAGTCTACCATAAAAATATAATCGTACGCGCTGAACGCGGAATGTATCAGCTGCTGCCTGCTGGCGGAAAGCATGCTATCATGGAACCAGTTCGCAGTAACCGCGTTAGCCTCATCCCTTATCTGCCTGATCGTGTCCGCCAGGATATTCTCTCCGCACAACACAAGCAGCATATCCGGTCCTTCGCTGCGCGCTCGCTCAAGCAAGAGGCTGTTAATTTTACGGTCGACCGCTTCCCTTATCGCCGGCACATCATAGAGCGAAGGAACACGGGGCATGAGCCTGCGCAGGAGCGCCTTAAGGGAACAGATGCATTTAGCCTGTAAGTAAGGATGCAGCCTGAAGTCAAAAACCGAGACCTCATTGCCCATCCTTTCTAAGGCCATCCTACAATAAACGCCTATTATCCCCAGGACGGTCCTGTCCTGGGGCGCTGCCAAAAGGATCTTCATGTCACCTTAACCGCCTTATCTCTCTTGCCGGCACGCCGCACGCTATGCAATAAGGCGGGATGTCCTTTGTCACCACCGCGCCCGCGCCGATGACCGAATGCGCGCCGATGGTAACACCGTCAAGGATGACGCTGTTCGCCCCTATCCAGACGCTGCTTTCGATATGAATCCCCTTTCCCTGCATATCCCTGCTGAAATCCGGACTGCCCAATTTTTCGTACTTATGCTCCGACGCCACGATCACAGTGTGAGCGGCGATATGCACGTCATCGCCTATACTGATGCCGCCGAAGCCGTTCAGCACGCAGTAATCGTTCACGGAGCAGCCCTTACCTATGCTGATCGTGCCGGAGTTGGCTTTTAATAAGGCGTACGGGTATATTGTCGTATAATCTGCGATGATAATCTTCGCGTTTTCGCCGTTTGCCAGAAGGCGGGAATATTTCTCGATCACCACGCCTTCGCCGATAGTGATCCTGCGGGGATATTTAAGCTCCGACAGGAAAGATATGTAGGCGCCTTTACCCGCGGCGCGCACGCCCCTCGCACTGCATACGAGCCCTTTAATGAAAGCCTTGCACATGATCACCTCTTTTTTGATATCCCTATTTTGTAGCCACCACTTCTATTTCTTCTGCGCACGGTATCCCGCTATGGCACAATAGTAATTCAAGAAACGCAAAAGCCGCGCGGCCTCTTTGCGGCGTTATCCGTTTATTCCAGCCTGTGGCGGACCTGGCGATAAGCGCGCTATTGTCGTACGTCGTCCTGGAATGGCTGGTCAGGGCCCTGACGCAGATCTTACTGAAAGGCGACCCCTTAAATAAAGCCCGCATGCTCCTGGAAGAGTAGATACGCAGGTGCCTGGGCGGATCCAGAGAATACCAGTATTGCTTAAATATCTTGTGGCCAAGGCTATCGGCATTGGGAGTATGGATCACCAGCCTCCCCCTTTCTTTAAGGATCCTGAAGCATTCCTTGATGGTCAAAACCGGGTCAATAACGTGTTCTATCACGTGGATCATCGAGATCTGGTCTGCGATTGAATCCTCCAGGCCTGATCGCTCAAACGGCCTGTCGATCACCGTTATGCCTTTCTGCGCCGCGATGCGCGCAGCTTCAGGATACGGCTCTACTCCCGTAACCTTCCAGCCCAACTGCTGCATCATTTTCAAATAATCGCCCTTTCCGCAACCCACATCTATCAACAAACCTTGCGCGTTATAACGGGAAGGCGGAAACAGCTCGCTCAAGCCGTATATGGCCCTTGACCTTAACAAAGGCAGCGCGCCCAATACCCTTGCCAGCCAGCATAACGGGTGGTTCGCATGGATACTGCGGTAGCCGAAATAACCGCAGATGATACCCTCTCTAAGAGAGTCTCTTAATATGGCCAGCGGCCGCTTTCCGGAAACGGCGCCTGTAACTGCCATATCGGGCTCCTCATAAAAGCATTCGTAACTTTTTTCCAAAACATCCTGCGCAGGTATAGCCTCAAGCCATAACAGGCCGCAGTTCCCGCAGCGCCTGATATTAAATTCCCCGTCGCCGCTGAAACGGTCTTTAAGCCCCTGGTAAAGAAGGCTGCCGGCGGCCCCGCACAACGGGCAATCCAAAAATACTCTCCCCCTATCGTCTCTCATCTGACGAAAAGACCCTGTATAAACGCCGATAGCTTCTGCCTGGACATATCGTCGAAAGCCCAGCGCCAGGCTGAAAAAGCGTACAAGGCAAAAATAAGCAGGATACCGATGATATTCATTGCCGATAATAAAGGCAGCCCCGCGCGCTTAAGCAACGGGAACAATACGGCGCACACCAAAAGCGGGGTCAGCCCGCGATAAAGCAGCCTGCGGTACCAGGCGAACAGCGACACACCGAACAGACTGCAGGAAGCCTTGTGCAACAACAGCGTATCCACCGCTACCCTTAAGCACCAGGCGGCTGCCGCCCCTGTGCCGCCGTACCTGCGGATAAGCAGGAAACTCAAAGGGACATAGAATGCCAGCTCGATCACATGGAAGAGCGCCGGTATATGAGGCTTCTCCATGCCCTGCAGCGCCACTATAGAAGGCCCTGCCATGGAATTGACGAACCCGGCGAAACCGAGGATGATCAGTATCCTGGTGGACCTTTCCGCGAAATCAGCCCCTATCCACAACGCGAAAAACGGCCTGGCAAAACAGGCGATCATGGCTATTACGAAAGTATAAAGCAAAAGTATAAAAAGTGTGCTTCGGTAATGCAGGTCCCGGCTGATCTTATCCTTGTCCGATTGCTGAAAATAGCTGAATGCCGGAAAAAGCACGGATGAAACCGAAGAACGTATCATGGACAACCTGTCCACCAGGGAAAACGGGATCAGATAGTAGGTAAGGTTATATATCGATTGCAGCGAAGTGAGGAACAATTTCTCTATATTAAGCAGTATCGGATTGATGATCGTCGAGACGGTAACGAATCCGCCGAATTTAAGCAGGCCGAGCAAAGTCTTCGCGCTCCAGCAGGGGCGGGACAAAAACGGCAGGATCATTTTTGCCTGGGCCCAGTACATATATACCCCTATTGACTGGACCGCGACGTTGGATACGACTATCGCCTTAAGGGAAAAACCCAGCTTAAGGAGCGCCACTACCGAGGCTATCTGCAGGGTGCCCAGCAGTATGCCTGTGCGGTTGAGCAGGTCGAACCTGCCTGCCGCCGCGAGCGCGCTTGAGACCGAACCCAAAAGCATCGAAACCAGGAAACCCCATGAACCCAACCGCAGGACGGAGATCGCAAGCGGCTTGAATTCTTCGGGTATCCTTAAGAACTTCTGGACCATCACCCCTGATAACGAAGAGATTATGACTATGCCAAAGAGGCCGAGAAAAAGATAAGAAAAAAGGCACGACCAGAACACTTTCCTTATCTTTTCTTCTTCGCCGCTTGCCAGGTACTGGGATATATATTTTATCGAGGCGTTGCCGAGGCCAAGCTGCAAGAAGGAGAAATACCCGATAATCACGCTCACCAGGCCGTATATGCCGTACAGGCTCACCGAGAGGCTGCGCACGATAAAAGGCGTGGCAAAAAAAGCCAGCGCGAGCATCCATATCTGGCCGAGAAAATTCCAGATAACGCCCGTGATTATCCTATGCGAAAGGCTGCGATTTGATGGCAGCTGTGCGGCCATGCGGACCCCGTCACTCGTTTTGAGCCATAAGTTCAGGCAGCTTCACGACTATCCCCGCCAGAAACCAGAATGGCTCCATGATCCGGATGATTATGAAGTTCGCGGAAGTTAAAGACTGGAACAATACCCCCACCAGCCCCGCGATGAAACCCAGGACAACTCCCCGGGAAAAGGTATCCAGAGAAGAGGTATACGCGCGCCATCCTGCCTTAAACACAGTGACGATGATCCATATGAAGGCAAGGAACCCCAATATGCCCGTTTCTCCCAGCACGCGCGTAAATTGATTATCGACCACCGCTCCGGTAGGCACGCCAAAGCCGAATACGGGCTTTTTTCCGAGCCTGGTAAACGCGACTTTCCAGGCGTCTACGCGCGCCGCGGCTGATTCCGCCAGGTTGATGGTCTTTCCCATTATTTTATACGTCTTTTCCGGGGCAAACGTCTCCTGCACCCTGTGGTAAACCTTCCCGGGAAAGATGTAGGGCGAAAGGATGACCAGGGCGATAAAAACGGTAACGAGGAGCAGCCGGTATTTTTTATTCAGGAATACGACCGTTAGGTACATAGGCAGGAACGCAAGCCACCCTCCTCTTGAAAGGGTGAGTATGAAAGGTATGGCCGCAAAACCGAGCAACGCAAACAGCAGGAGCCTTGTCTTTCTTGACCCCGCATATAGTATGAGGCCAAGGATCAAGGCTATCATCAAGAGCAGGTACCCGGCGAAGGTGTTCGGCTCTCCTCCCGCCCCCTCGAAGGGAGCGGATAATCTTTCTCCCGTGCCTATCTGCATCCAGGCGTACGAGCAAACAAAGAAACAAGTCAGGAGCATAAAAAAGATGAAAGTCTTTGCCTGGCTGACGCTCCTTAAGTTATTGACCACCATGAAAAACAGGAGGAAATATTCAAAATACTTCAAAAGATAGAAAAAGGCGTGCTTGATATTGATGTAGCCCTGCATGATCCCGAAAAATGTCGACACTACGCAGATCATGATGTAGACCAGTATCGGCTTGTTCAACACGGTGGATTTAAGGACGCCCAGCTCCTTGTTGACGGCCATCTTAGCCCACCACCCCAGGAAAATGACAAACAGGAATATATCGTCTACGCGGATCACCACTTCCCTGCCGGGGATACCCCCGCCGGTTTTCAGCTCCGGCGAAAGGAGCATGGAAAAGATCAGGATAACCAGGGCGAAATCCGTATTGATAAAAGAAACCGTGAAGACGACGATCGAGAAAATAAACAGGAAGGAAAGCTGGATGGGGATCTTTAGAAAAAAAAGCATCACTACAACGCAGGAGACGATAAAGAACGACAAAATGCCTATGGTTTGGCCGCTACGCTCAGTCATCTATGTACCGGTTCGCAAAACAAAAGCGGGGCATTGCTGCCCCTTATCCAATATCCGCAAAACGCGTTAACGCATACAGCGATCTTATCCTTCGCGAGCCTTCTCTTCCTTCTTCGTATCAGCCTCTTCTTTGCCGTAATACCTGTACTTCTGCTGGTAATAAGGGTACGTCGCAATAGCTTCTGTCTGGGCCTTGGTGTGGTTCAGGATCACCCCGGCGATCCTGGCGCCCACGGATTCAAGCTGCACCTTCGTGCGCATCAATGCTTCGCGGCTGGTCCTGCCGATCTCATAGACCAGGACCGTGCAGTCAAGCTTCGGCCCCAGGATACTGGCGTCGGTAACGGGCAATACCGGCGGAGAATCGAATATTACCACGTCGAACTGGCTTTTGAACCTGTCGATCAAAGCGGTGACCGTTTTTGACTCAAGCAATTCCGGCGGATTAAAAGGCAGATGGCCCGAAGGAAGTATCCAGATGTTCTCGATGCCGGGGGTCTTGCGGACATCCTCAAAATTGATCTCGCCCATCATGATATCGGTGATGTTCTTGAGCACCGCGTCAAGGTCCGAGGCGCCTGTTACCAGCTCAGCCAGACCGGGCTCCCTCTTTACCCCGAAGGTCTTGGCTATGCTCGGCCGCCTTAAGTCCGCGGAGACTAAAAGCACCTTTAATCCCGTCTGGGCCATAACTATGCTCAGGTTGCAGGCGCAGCTGCTTTTGCCTTCGCGGGGGCCGGAGCTGGTAACAAGGATAGTCTTCTTGGAAGAATTCAGCTTAAGGTTGGTGTGGATGTTACGGTACGCTTCAGCCGTGGGGGATTTAGGCTCGAAATGCGCGACCAAACGCGTGGCCCGTTCCTGCGCGTCGGTCTTATGTTCTGGAAGGAACCGTTCCTTGAACCTTGAAATGAACGACAGTTCCCGGCCGGCCTTGTCCACGATAGACGGTATGACCCCCAATACCGGAAGCTTGATCACGTTCTCGACATCTTCTATGGTGCTTATGGAAGTATCCAGCGTCTCAAAAATAAACGCGATGGCAAACCCGAGGATGAGCCCCATCAGCGCGCCGGTCAGGATGATCATGTTCCTGCTTCCGGAGACCGGGCTCGACGGTAAGACCGCCGGGTTCACGATCGAAATATCCCCGACCTTCTGCGCTTCGGCGATGCGCGCCTCCTCCAGTTTTTCTTTCAGCATCGCGTATAATTTTTTGTTCACTTCCACTTCCCGCTCAAGCCTGGCGTATTCCAGGTCCTGGCCGGAAAAACCTTCTATCTGGGCTTCCATGGACTTGATCTGGTCCCTGAGCTGTATCACCGAGGGGTGCTTCTCCGTATATTTCTGCATCAGTTCGGCGAGCTGGAATTCAAGTTCGGTCAGCTTCTTCTCTATAGGCGCCGCCAGTTTTATATCCTTGTTCGAATAATTAAACTGCCTCAACCGCTGTTCCAGCTGCGAGGACCTGTCCTCGAGGCTTGCGAGCTGGTCTTCGATGAACTGGCGCGTCTGGCGGGCCTGTTTTGCCTTCTCGGCAAGGCTTTCCTGGATATAGACCTCTGCCACGGTGTTAGCCATCGTCATCGCTTCTTTCGCGGTATCCGCGGTCGTGATAATGCGGATCATGTTGGTCTGCTCTACCCTTTCGGTCTGGATACGCTCCTGGAGATCGCCCACTATGCTATTGATCTGCTCGGCGCTGGATTGCTCATCCAGCATCCCCAGGCGGCGCGCGACCTTCTCTATGGTAGTATAGCCCTTGATGATCTTTGGCTCTGACTCCATGATATCGCCGGGGCTATAGAGGATCCATTCGGTCAGTAAGCCGGCGATGGTCTTATGCTCCTCGATCTTTATGGTGGCGCTGGCGCTATAGATAACCGGCTGGCGGGAATAATAAATGACGCTGCCTGCGGCGACCGCCACAAAGGTAAAGATTATAGCCAGCCTTCTCTTGCGGAAAATCCTCAGGTAATCCCTTAAATTCAACTCGTATTGCGGCAAATCTTCCTCCTTGGTATGTTTCTAACATATCATAGAATCAAAGGGTTAGCAAGAATTTTTTAGCCGGCACGCGGCCTAAGATTTTGTAAACCTTGACGCGCTATTTTTTTTCTGTTAGACTAAGCCAATGCCGATAAAAACCCATCCGATGGGACCCCTGTTAGAAGTACGCCATATATCAAAATATTTCAAAGCCAGGATACGCACCCGGGCGCTGGATGACGTTTCTTTTTCGCTTGAAAGAGGAACGATACTCGGCATCCTGGGGCCTAACGGCGCGGGAAAGACTACGCTGCTTAAGATCATCTCCACCCTGATACTCCCCGAGGAAGGAAGCGTATCCGTAAACGGATATGTGCTGGGTGAGGACGATTTAAAGATCAGGCAATGCGCGGGTTTTGCGTCATCTTCGGAGCGGAGTTTCTACTGGAGGCTTACCGGCAGGCAGAACCTCGAATTTTTTGCCGCGCTCTACGGCCTCAGCCGAACGCGCGCCAAAAACAGGATCGAGGAACTCTTCGGCCTTTTTGAGGTCGATTACCAGGACAAACGCTTCGACTCTTATTCCGCCGGGATGCAGCAGAAATTCTCCCTCATCAGGGCTCTTTTACACGACCCCGTCCTTCTCCTCCTGGATGAGCCTACCAGGAGCCTCGACTATACGGCGGCGCTTTCTTTAAGAAACTTCATAAAAGAGCGCCTCTCGCTGACGCAGCGAAAAACAATACTTTTTACCACCCACAATATGGAAGAGGCGATGGATTTCGCCGACACCTTAATGATACTACATAAAGGAAAGGTCTTTGCCTTCGGGACACTCGCTGAATTGAGGCAAAAATGTAACGACCCCGGGGCGGGCCTAGGCAAGATATTCTCTGAATTGACCCATGGGAACTGATACCTTAAGAAAAGCGGCCGCGTTCATAAAAAAGGATTTTCTCGTCGAATCCAGTTACAGGTTCTCTTTCCTGTCGAACATATTCGGCATCTTCATAAGCGTGCTGAGTTTCTTTTTCATCGACAAGCTGTTCGGCCGCCGGATGGCCGGGGACCTTGAGGAATTCGGGGTACACTACTTCTCTTACGTTTTGCTGGCCATGGCCTTCTTCAGCTACATCGGCACGGGGCTGGGCTCATTCTCGGAGCGCATCCGCGGGGAACAGATGCAGGGCACGCTGGAAGCGATCATGTTAGCCCCCTGCAGGATATCCACGATCCTTTTTTCCATAGCCTTATGGAACCTTATCTTCGCTACTTTCAATATGCTGGTCTATATCTTTTTAGGGGCATTCCTCTTTAAGATCGACTTTACCCGCCTTAATATATTGTCCGCGCTGATCACGCTTATTTTGACGGTATGCTCCTTCAGCGGCTTAGGTATAATCTCCGCAAGCTTCATAATCGTATGGAAGCGGGGCAACCCCCTTAATTGGCTGATGAGCAGCCTGGAGGGATTATTGGGAGGGGTGTATTTTCCTGTCGCGGTGCTGCCGGGATGGCTTCAGATCGTGGCGCACTGCCTTCCTATCACCTACGCGATAAGGGCGTTCGAATTATCCATGTACAAGGGTTACGCGCCCGCGCAGCTGACCCGGGAGATGGCCGCCTTGTTTTTATTTTCCATCGTGCTCCTTCCCGCGAGTATCGCGCTATTCAGGTTCAGCCTCGATAAAGCCCGTAAAAACGGGAGCCTTACCCAATATTAAACCAGGTACGCCAGGTTCCGGCTCAATAG
>JBFZAN010000044.1:0-8966 GCA_041309005.1 Candidatus Omnitrophota bacterium | reverse complement strand
ATGATGCGGTGGCGGATGTCCACGAAGGTCGCCACGATAAGGCCGCAGGTAAAGACGGCGTAGAAGAAAAAGTCGTAGCGCGCGCCGAAGCGGTCAAAAAGCAAAAGAAAGGCGCACGCGGTGATGAGCTCTACCAGGAAATACTGGAACGAAATCTTTTGTTTGCAGAACCTGCATTTCGCGCCCAGGAGAAGATAGCTTAACAGGGGGATGTTGTCGAACCAGGGGATGGTTTTTTTGCAATGGGGGCAGAAGGAACGCGAGGGTTTTGCGACCGACTGCTCCAGCGGCATCCTGTAAATGCAGACGTTCAGGAAACTACCGATCATTGAGCCGAAGATAAAAACGAAGATTTTTTCTATCATCGGGAGATCGCATCGACTAAGGCCTTGCGCATCACGTCCACGGGCGCCTTCTGGCCGGTCCAGAACTCGAACGACAGCACGCCCTGGTACAGGAGCATCCCTAAGCCGTTGGCGTAACGGCAGCCTTTGGCTTTGGCTGTTTTCAAAAGTTTGGTTTCTTCGGGATTATAGATAAGGTCGTACACGAATACGCTGTGGCCAAGCTTGGCCGGGTTGATGAGCAGGGGGTCGGCCTCGTTCATCCCCACGTGGGTTGCGTTGATCAAAAGGTCGGGGGACGCATCAAGCAGGGTATCTATCGCGTTGACCGCGACGATCTCAAGCGTCCCGAAATTATCCATGATCCTTTTGGACAAGGCCTCGGATTTTTCTTTTTTTATGTCGTAGACGAGAATTTTACCTGCCCCTTCCGCGGCCAGGTACTGCGCCACCGCGCGGGCGGCGCCGCCTGCGCCCAGAAGCGAGACGGTCTTGCCGTAAAGGCTTTCTTTGTAGACATCCATCATGTGTTTTATGAAGCCTAAGCCGTCGGTATTATGGCCTATGAAGGTCTGGCTTTCGACCTTTACCGTATTCACCGCGCCGATAAGCTGCGCTTCTTCGGTGAGCTTGTCCATAAAAGGGATGATGGCTTCCTTGTGGGGTATGGTGACGTTAAAGCCCCCGATATTCTCGCGCGTCACCGACTGAAGGAAATGCGTGAGTTCCTCGGGCCTTTTCTCGAAAAGCTTATATTTGGCGTTTATGCGCAGCGCCTGGAACGCGGCGTTATGCATGGCGGGAGAAAAGCTGTGCTTGATGGGAAAACCCGTGAGTCCGTACATTTTCGGGGTCATCATTTCTCCAGTTTGTTCACCGCGTCCAGGTACGCCCTGACCGCGGCCTCGATGATATCGGTGCTTGAGCCGCGGCCGGACGTCACGATACCTTTTACCGCCAGCTTGAGCCGCACTTCACCGAGGGCGTCCTTGCCGGAGGTGACCGCCTCAAGGCGGAAATCCTCCAATTTCCCTTTTGAGCCAATGATCTTATCAATGGACTTAAAACAGGCGTCCACCGGCCCGTCGCCCAGGGAAGTCCCGGCGTAGGCTTTGCCTTTCTTCTTTAATCTGACGGTCGCCTGCGGGGCGACGTTGGTGCCTGAATGTATCTGGAAACTCTCCAGCTTCCAGGCAGGCTCGGCGACCCGTATCTCATCCTCGACAATGGTCCGCAGGTCGTCGTCGAAGATGTCCTTTTTCTTATCCGCCAGCTCCTTAAAGCGCTCAAACGCCTTATTCAGCTGCGCGTCGTTAAGGTGAAAACCGAGATGCTTCAGGCGCTCAAGGAAGGCGTGCCTTCCGGAATGCTTGCCCAGCACAAGGCCTTCGCCGTAAAAACCCACATCTTCCGGCGCTATGATCTCGTAGGTAGAACGCTCTTTCAGGACGCCGTCCTGGTGGATGCCCGATTCGTGCCTGAAGGCGTTGGCGCCCACGATCGCTTTATTGGGCGCGACCACGAAGCCGGTGAGCTTGCTCACCAGGCGCGAAGCATTATAGATGCGCTTCTTGTCGATGCCGGTAGTAAGCCCCTTATAAATATCCTTCCTGGTATCGATAGACATCACTATTTCTTCCAGAGAGGCGTTGCCCGCCCGTTCCCCTATGCCGTTGACCGTGCATTCTACCTGCCTGGCGCCGTTCTTGACCGCCGCCAGGGAATTGGCTACCGCAAGGCCCAGGTCGTTATGGCAATGCACGGAGATGACCGCGTCGTCGATATTGGCCACGTTCTCTTTTATCGAACGGATCAGGTCTGCGTATTCTTCGGGCTCGGTATATCCTACGGTGTCGGGAATATTGACGGTGGAAGCGCCCGCGGCGATCACCGCTTCAAGGATCTTGTAGAGGAAACGCCTGTCGCTGCGGGAGGCGTCCTCGGGAGAAAATTCGATGTCCGGGCACAGCTTTCTCGCGTAGGCCACGGACTCTGCCGCCAGGCGCAGTATTTCGTCTTCGGCTTTCTTCAATTTATATTTCATGTGTATTTTTGAAGTCGCCAGGAACACGTGGATGCGCCGCCTCTTCGCCGCGCTGACGGCCTGGGCCGCGGAGTCGATATCTTTTTTTATCGCCCTGGCAAGGCCGCAGATCGCCGGCCCCTTGACGGCCTTTGACACTGCCTGGACCGCTTCAAAATCGCCTCGTGAGGAAACCGGGAATCCCGCTTCAATGACGTCTACCCCCAGCTCGGCGAGGGCAACCGCGACCTCAAGCTTTTCCTTCTGATTGAGGCTCGCCCCCGGCGCCTGTTCGCCGTCTCGCAGAGTGGTATCGAATATGATTATTTTTTCCACGGCTTATCTTAACGTGAAGGTTTTGGCGCATGATTCGAACGCCTTGAGGCCGTTTTTAAAATATTCCGGCCTGTCCGAACAGGAAATAGTATAGCAGATATTATCTTTGAACAAAAGGTAGACCAGGTACCGCAGGGTAAGCGGCCCCTTGCCAGAGTCCATGGTGCCTTCGTACATGAAATTCACCCCTTCGATGCCGTTTATCTTGACGCTCCTTGGACGCTTGAGGACCTTGACTTCCATGAGCGCGGCTTTCAGGGTGGCAAGGTAGTCATTCGCGTAGCCTGCTATGGATTTGAACGTCGAAAGATTGACCAGTTCACCCACCAGCGAGATGCTGGGATTCGAGGCGCCCGGAGACCGAAAAAGCGGGTACTTGGTAAAAAGCACCAGGACGCCTATTTTCTGGGACATCTTATCGTCCTGGGTTACATCATAGAGAGACTTGGAGATCATGGCCTGCAACTTGTCCCCGGCGGTCATGGTCCAGCCCTGCGGCCCCCGTATCGATAAGCCCGTGATCTTGTTTTCATACAGCAGCGGGGCGTTCTGCGCGCGCGCAGGCAACGCGCAGACGGAAAGAAACACACCGCACGTCAATACTACAGCTATTACCTTAGCGTACTTCATATTATTTTCGCATCCAGGGCATCATTTCGCGAAGCTGCTTGCCGACCTTCTCTATCTGGTGCTCATCGCCTTCCTTTAACAGGCTGTTAAAATTCGGCCTGCCCGCTTCGTTCTCCCTGATCCATTCTTTGGCGAAGCGGCCTTTTTGTATCTCTTTGAGGATCTTCTGCATCTCTTTCCTGGTCTTAGGGGTGATGATACGTTTGCCCCGCGTCAGGTCGCCGTAACAGGCGGTATTGGACACGCGCCGGCGCATTCCGGAGATGCCGAATTCCTGGATCAGGTCGGTAATGAGTTTCAATTCGTGGAGCACCTCGAAATAGGCGATCTCCGGCTGGTAGCCCGCTTCGACCAGCGTATCGAAGCCCGCCTTTATCAGCTCACTCACCCCGCCGCATAACACTGCCTGCTCGCCGAAAAGGTCTGTCTCGGTCTCTTCCTTGAACGTCGTCTCGATAGCGCCCGCTTTGGTAGCGCCCAGCGCCTTGGCATAGGCCAACGCGAGTTTTAACGCGTCGCCGGTTGCGTCCTGGAACACCGCGACCAGCGAAGGCACGCCTTTGCCCTCTTCGTACATCTTCCTCACTAACGCGCCAGGGCCTTTAGGGGCGACCATGAACACGTCCACGCTCTTGGGAGGCTTTATCTGCTTGAAGTGGATATTGAAACCGTGGGAGAAGCAGAGCGCCTTGCCTTTTTTTAAATGGGGCTTGATGCTTTCCTTATAGACCGTTGCCTGGACATGGTCCTGCGTGAGTATCTGGAGTATGTCGCCGGCTCTGGCCGCTTCCGTTACGGACACTGGGATAAAGCCGTCTTTCTTGGCGGTTTCGAAATTGGGAGTGCCCTCGAGTTCCGAAACGATGACCCGGCAGCCGGAATCGCGCAGGCACAATGCCTGGCCGCGCCCCTGTATGCCGTAGCCGATTATCGCGATAGTTTTTTCTTTGAGCAGGCCGAGGTCCGCGTCATTATCGTAATATATCTTCACCATTGCAAAGCTCCTTTCTTAAAAGACATTTCGCGCGCGTACTCAAAGCGCCTGAATAAGCGCCTCCACCACTTCTTTTTCGTAACGGATACCGATGTATTTCTTTAAATCCTCTTTGGCGGCTTCCAGGCTCATCGCCTTGCGGTACGGCCTGTCCGAGGTCATCGCGTCAAAGCTGTCGGAGACCGCAAGTATCTTTGCGCCCAGGGGGATCGCATCGCCTTTTAAGCCGTCGGGATAGCCTATTCCCTTCACCCACTCGTGGTGATGGCGGACTATGTCGCAGAGTTTCGCCAGGGACGTGACGGGCTTGATGATGCCTTCCCCGATGACAGGGTGTTTGCGCATGATCACCCATTCTTCGTCATTAAGCGGGCCCGGTTTCTTAAGGATATCGTCGCTTATGCCGATCTTGCCGACGTCATGCAGCTCCGCGGCGACTTTTATGTCCTGCACGACTTCAGGCGAAAGGCCAAGCTGCTGGGCGGCCTTTACCGAATATTGCGCGACCCTGTCGGAATGGCCGCGGCTGTAGGGGTCGCGCGCCTCTACCGCCATTGCCAGGGCGGAAATGGTCTCTATGTAAGTCCGTTCATTATTAATATGAAGGCGCTCATTTTCTACCGCGACCGCGGTCTGGGACGCCAGGTTCGAAACGATAATAAGCTCATCTTCCTCGAAGCTGCCTTCGTTTATTTTGCCCGCGACCGTCAAAACGCCGATAAGCCTGTCTTTGTACAACATAGGCGCGCACAAAAGCGGCGGCGTAAGAGGCAATTTCTGCTGGCTGGGGATCTGCAGCACCTGCGGCACGAGCATCGGCTTCCTGTGCACCGCCACCCAGCCGGGGAGCTCTTCGCCGACTTTGATCCTTACGGAACGGAACTCATCGCTTAAGCCCGAGGCGGTCTTGACGAATAATTCGCCCTTTTCCTCATCAAGCAGCATCAATACCCCCATCCTGGCCTCCAGGGCGTTGGTCGTGATCTGGATGATCAATTCAAGGAAGGTATCCAGGGAACGTAACGACGAAATCCCGGCCGCGAGCTTCGTCAAAACGTACTGCATGGTCCTTTTCGAAGACTCAAGGCGCCTGATATTATTTTCCATGTTCAACGTCACTTCATTGAACGTCCTCGTCAATTGGGCGACTTCGTTTTCATCGGGGGCCTTGCGGCCTAACGCGGGGATCTCCCTGGACAATGCCTGTGCCGTATCGGAGGCGACCTTCTGGATGGTCACGATAGACTTACGCATGCTCAAAAACCCAGCGATGATGCCCACGCCGGTCGTGCAGATGATCAAAAGCACGGTCCTGTTGTCGATTATCTTTTTGTCGGTGCTCTGCAGCAGGAAGGCGATCACCGAAACCGGTATCACCGACATAAAAAAGAAGGAGACCGCGAATTTGCGTATAAGAGAGATTTTCTCGATGGAAGAAACTATTTTTACGTTGGCTGCCATTCTTAAAAGATTATTGCGGCGGGTTCCCCGGCGTCAAGAAGACATGGCGACTTTACCGGTGCGCACCAGTTCCCGGACCCCGAACCCATTCAACACTTCAAGCAGCTGTTTGATCTGCTGCTGTTCGCCTACCGCCTCGATGATAGCGGCATTGCTCTTGTAGTGCACGATCTTCGCCATGTATTTCTTGATACTGCTTTCAAGCTTTGGCTTGTCCTTGGGGGCGCAGGCGACCTTGGCCAGGACGAGCTCCCGTTCCACGTGCTCTTTCTTGGTAAAGTCGGTCACCGTGATGACATCTATGAGCTTGTTAAGCTGTTTCTTGATCTGCTCGAGTACTGTTGCATCCTTGGCATCCACGACTATCGTCATGCAGGAAATGGCCGCATCGAGCGTCTCGCTTACCGCCAAGGAAGCGATATTATAGCCGCGGGCGCTGAACAGCCCCGAGACGCGCGCCAGCACGCCGAATTTGTTCTCTACCAATACTGAAATAGTGTGTCTCATGCTCGTGTGGTGGTTAAAAGGTTAGGCCATGCCGTCGATCATCCTGTTGATCGCCTCTCCGGCGGGGACCATGGGGAACACGTTTTCTTCGGGCTCGACCACAAAATCGATAAACACGGTATTGTCTATGGAAAGGGCCTTGTCTATGGCCTTACGCACCTCTTCTTTTTTGGTGACGCGTATGCCTTCGGCGCCGTAGCTCTCGGCGAGCTTGACGAAATCAGGCGAGCCGATGCAGACGTGGGAATAGCGCCGCTTGTAAAAAAGCTCCTGCCACTGCCTGACCATCCCGAGGTAGCCGTTGTTAAGGATAGCAACCTTGACGTTGATCTTGTTGCAGACGCAGGTGGCAATCTCCTGGATGTTCATCTGTATGGAGCCGTCGCCGGCGATGTCGATGACCGTCTTCTCGGGGCAGCCTATTTTCGCGCCTATGGCCGCGGGAAAACCAAAACCCATGGTGCCCAGGCCGCCCGAAGAGATAAAGGTATGCGGGTAATGGTACTGGTACCACTGCGCCGCCCACATCTGGTTCTGGCCGACCTCGGTGGTAATGATCGCTTCTCCCTTGGTCGCCTCATAGAGCTGCTCCACCACGTACTGGGGCTTAAGCGTACCCCCATCCTTGTAGCGCAGCGGCGATTTTTTCTTCAAAGCGTCCGTTACCTTAAGCCATTCCTGAGTGTCGGGGGATTTCCTGATAGACTCGAGCAATTCCCCGAGGATGTTCTTGGCGTCCCCTACTATCGGGACATCCACCTTAATGTTCTTGCTGATGGAAGAAGGGTCGATATCGATATGGATGATCTTTGCCAAGGGGGCAAAGGTGTCCAGCCTTCCGGTGACCCTGTCATCAAAGCGCGCGCCGACCGCGATTATGAGGTCGGCTTCCATTATCGCGTGGTTCGCGTAGGCGGTGCCGTGCATGCCAAGCATCCCTAAAGAAAGCTTATGCGTCGCGGGAAAGCCGCCGATGCCCATCAAAGTCCAGGTGACCGGCGCCTGTATCTTCTCCGCGAGCGCCCTTAAGACAAGGTGCGCGCCGCTTGAGATGATCCCGCCGCCCGCGTAAATGACCGGCTTCCTGGCCTGGGAGATCATGCGCGCCGCTTTCTTGATCTGGCCGGGGTGGCCGAAATACGTCGGTTTGTAACTACGGATGTCCACGGTCTCCGGCCACACGAACTCGGTATCCTGCATCTGGATATCCGAAGGTATGTCGATGACCACAGGTCCGGGCCTTCCGCTTGAAGCGATATAGAACGCCTCGCGCACGATACGGGCAAGGTCTGAGGCATCCTTGACGAGATAGTTGTGCTTGGTGATCGGCCTGGTGATGCCGGTGACGTCGGCCTCCTGGAAAGCGTCGTTGCCGATCAGGAAAGACTTTACCTGGCCGGTGATCGCCACCATCGGGATGGAATCCATGTAGGCGTTGGCAATGCCGGTAGTCAGGTTCGTCGCGCCCGGCCCGGAGGTAGCGATGCAGACCCCCACTTTGCCGGTCGCTCTCGCGTACCCGTCGGCCGCGTGCGCGGCTCCCTGCTCGTGGCGGGTAAGGATAAATTTGATATCCGAATCGTAGAGCTTATCGAAAATAGGCAGCACCTGGCCGCCGGGATAGCCGAACATGACTTCCACGCCTTCGCGCTTCAAACACTCTAATAGGATTTGTGCGCCGATCATGCTAAAATCGCTCCCTTGTCAGCGGAACTCACTAGTTTAGAATATCGCGCCAGGTACCCTGTTTTGATCTTCGGGGGAACCGGCTTCCAGGACTTAAACCGTCTCTTTATTTCTGACGCGCTTAAGGCGACTTCCAGTTTCCTCGCGGGAATATCTATAGTTATTATATCATTATCTTTTAAAATGGCAATCGGTCCTGCGCTTGAGGCTTCGGGAGAGACATGGCCTATGCAGGGGCCTTTGGTGCCGCCGGAAAATCTTCCGTCGGTGATAAGGGCGACTGAATTTTCAAGCCCCATCCCCACGATAGAAGCCGTAGGCGCGAGCATTTCGCGCATGCCGGGTCCGCCGCTGGGGCCTTCATAGCGGATCACGATGACCTCGCCTCCTTTTATCCTGCCGCCCAGGATAGCCTGCATCGCCTCTTCTTCCCGGTTAAACACTCTCGCCTTGCCACTGAATTTCATCATCTTCTGATGCACCGCCGATTGCTTCACCACCGAGCCCTGCGGAGCGAGATTCCCGTAGAGCACCGCGATGCCGCCCTGCTCGTGGTAGGCGCGGCCGGAAGGCCTGATGACGTCTTCATCGAAAATCTCGGAAGAGTCCGCGATCGCAAATATTTTCTGCCCGCTTAAGGTCGGGGTATTGTGCAATTTATTTTTGAGCCTTTTTAAGACCGCGGGGATGCCGCCGGCGTACTCAAGGTCCTCCATAAAATGGGGGCCCGCCGGCTCTAAATTAGTGATATGGTTGACGCCCCTGCTTATCTTATCGAAGGTCTTAAGATCCAGGTTAATCCCGGCCTCATGGCTTATGGCCATAAGGTGCAGCACCGTGTTGCTTGAGCCGCCCAGGGCCATGTCCACGGCGATGGCGTTCTCTAAAGACTCTTTGCTGATGATATCCAAAGGCTTGATCTGTTTCTTCACCAGCTCGACGATCCGTTCACCGCTTGCCTCGGCGATCCTGCGCTTCTTGGCGG
>JBFZAN010000043.1:0-6379 GCA_041309005.1 Candidatus Omnitrophota bacterium | reverse complement strand
TGATCACCGCTAATTCTCCGAAGATGACCCCGACAACTCCCGGAATAAACAACATCGGCAGAAAAACCACGACAGTCGTAAAAGTAGAGGCGGCGATAGCCAGGAATATTTCCGAGGCGCCGAAGATTGCCGCTTCCTGTGGCCGCTGGCCCCGCTCGAGATGGCGGTGGATATTGTCCACGATCACGATCGCATTATCCACCACCATGCCTGAAGCAATGGCAATGGAAGAAAGGCTGATGGTATTAATGGTTTTGCCCTTTAGAAAAAGATACACGAAGCTGATCAAAAGCGAAAATGGTATTGTCAGGGCGACAATCATACTCGGCGTGAACTGTCGCAGGAAGAACCAGACCACTAAAATTACCAGAAATATTGCCAGCCACACTGAAGATTTCAATGAATCAAGCGAGGTAATGATATCTTTTGAAGTGTCAAAAATAGTAACGACCTTTACATCCGCCGGAAGCGTCTTTTTTAATTCTGCCAGGCGATTCTTTATCCTTTGCGCGACCTCTACGGAATTGGTGCCGCTTTGCTTCTGCACCATCATCATCAGGCCCCGTTGTTTGTCAACGCGCACCATGCTGGTGATCTCTTTGAAACTGTCTTCCACCCGCGCGACATCTTTTAAATAAATAAATTTTTCGCCGCGCCTGCCTAAAATTACCAGGTTTATTTCTTCGGGGCTGGCGAATTCACCGGGAAGCCGCAGGAGATAATCGGTCATGCCGGTTTTTAAATCTCCCACAGGCTGCGTGATATTTTCCTGTTTTAAGGCATTCTGAATATCGAGTATCGAGAAACCGTACCCTTCAAGGCGGGTCTTGTCTGCCCAAATATTGATCTGGCGCTCTAAGCCGCCGCCTTGAATTTGCACGGTCCCTACCCCGGGTAGCTGGCGGAGGGCATCGCCTACCCGTTTATCGATTAAATCGTAAAGCTCCGGGTAGGATTGTTTTGCCGTGAAACCAAAAAAGATTATCGGGATATTGGCGGTGTTAAATTTAAAGATTATGGGATTATCCATTTCATCCGGGATGTCCGGCAAGAGCCGCTTAGCTAAATCGATGCGGTCGCGGATATCGTTGGATGCCTCATCCAGATTCGTCCCCCAGATGAATTTAAGGGTAATCCTGGAGGTGCCTTCCGAAGAAGCAGAAGTGATCTTTTCTAACCCCGGTGTTGTGGCAAGCTGGTTCTCCAGCACTTCGGTAACTTTAGCCTCTACGTCTTCCGGGCTTGCGCCGGGGTAGCTGGAAATGACACTGATAGAAGGCGGCTCGATTTCAGGCATGCTATCTATGCCTATCCTGGTAAGGCTATAGAAAGCCAGCACGATGATCGCGGAAAAGATCATTAAATTCGTTACCGGCCTTTTAACTCCGAATTCGGGGAAATTCATTCTTTCTCTTCCTCCATAATTACCTGCGCATCCTCGTAAAGTTTCTGCTGCCCCATGATCACAACCAAATCGCCTTCGCGAAGGCCTTCCCTTACTTCATAATACGGCCCCTGACGGATACCCGCGGTAATGTTTCTTAAAACCGCTTTCTGGCTCTCTATAATATAGACGTATAAGTTAGGTTCTTTGCCCATAATCGCTTCTTTTAAGATCGCCGGCACATTGTGATGCTCGGCAAGCACAAGGCTTACCTTGCTGAACATTCCCGAGCGCAGCTTGCTTTCCGGGTTATCTACGGCAATTTCAATCGGCGCTGCGCGCGTAGACAAATCTACTACCGGGCTGATCTTTGTTACCCGGCCGCTGAATTCTTCTTCCGGATACGCATCTACCTTAACCTTTGCTTTTTGATCCAGGGCAATTTTTGAATAATATTTTTCCGGGATGTCTAAATCTATTTCTACGCGCCTCATGTCAACCACCAACGCAATGGGCGTTTGCGTCGTGACATTCTCTCCGATATCCACATAAACCCTGCCGATAACGCCGGTAAGCGGGCTTTCTACGGGGGCCTTTTCAAATTTAAAACCGACTTCATCGCGGTCGATATAGGCGACTGCTTCGCCTTTATTGACGAGGCTTCCGTCCTCCTTGATTTTCTCGATAATTTTCCCGGCTACCTTGGGATATATTAACGCCTCTTCCTGCGCCCTGATATTACCCGCGTAATCAACCGTTTCCTCGAGGTCTTTCAATTCAACCCTGGAAACCTTAACCGGGATTATCGCTTTTGCGGCCTGCTTTTTCCCATCTTTTTGGCAGCCTAACGCAGCCAGCGCTATCAATGCCGCTATAATCAGTTTCTGCGGACTAAGCATCATTCCTCCAGTTTAATATTGTTCTTGACCAGGGTTATACCTTGAGATTTATCCAGATTAACCAGGGCAATATTATAATCGATCAACGCCCTGATATAGTCGAGCTCGGCCTGCGATAATTTATCCTGATAATCCAGCATGTCGTGAGTAGAAACCTGCCCCGCCGCGTAACGCTCTTTCTGCGCATCGTAGTTCTGGGTCTCTTTTTCCTTGGAAAGCGTAGCCGCATCTACCTGCTGTTTTTGCGTTTTGGCCAACCTTACCTTGTCCCTTATTTCCAGAATAATATTCTGCTCCAATCTTTTAAATGCGAGCAACGCCTGGGCTTTCTCTAACTGCCTCTGGTCGTGTTTTGCCCGGTCTCCGCTCCCCCAGGGAAGGCTGAATTTGACCCCGACGCTCCAGTCCGTATAATCGGAGTCGATTTTCGCAAGGGCGTCCTGATAGTCTTTCCCTAACCCGTTTAAGCCGAAACTGCCTATCAGGTCAACGGTAGGAAACAAGGCGTTCCTGGCAGTCACGATTTCGATATCCCGGCTTTTCAAATCTATCTTCGCAGAATAGTAATCCGGCCTGTATTCAAAGGCGTCCTTGAGGCTTTGCAATAAATCCGCATCTTCGACAATAAATGCCGGCTTATCCGTCAGTTCGATCCTGGCGTTCCAGACTTCAGGATCATCAACTAAATTGGTAATGAGCTTAAGGTCATCCTCGGCTTTCTTGACCTGGGACTCGGCGGTAAGCACTGTTTTTTCTCTTTGCGCCGCGGCAGCTTCTGTTTCCAGTAAATCAACGGAGCTGATAAGCCCCTTCTGGTATCGCGCATTGTTTATTTCCAATAAATGCCGGGCGCGCTCTAAAGACAACCTGGCAATAGCATAGTTTTCAAGGTAAAAAATATAGTTGTAATAAGCTATTTTCGCTTTGCTGATAGCATCCATAACCGTATCTTTGAAAGAAGCGCCGGATTGTAATCTGTTATTCCGGGCGACAATAATATCCGCCTTGTTTACCGTTACGCCGAAATCCCTGAAAAGCGGCTGGGTAATGGTTATCTTTGGCTCTGTCGCGTAATAAGGATTCGGGCTCTGCGTAGTTATGCTGCTCTTATATCTTTCATTGAAGAATCCTATATCGTATTCCGTCCCGGTGATGAGCTTTCCGGAAACCCCGGCATTAAAGTCCGTATCGTGACTTTTTGAGGTCCCTGGATAGGCGGTGCTGACGGACGGTTCGGCGTTAGCGTGCAATGTATAATCGGCGCTAAACGCCGGCTCAAAAACGGATTTAGCGATCGTCACATCGTCATCTTTTAATTTTGGCTCGATGCGCTTGATAAGGATTTCAGAGTTATTCTTTAACGCATAGGCAATGCAATCGATCAAACCTATCTTTAAAACCCTGTCCTGCGCGCCGCCGGCCATATAAACAGCTTTTTCTATCTCCCCCGCCCTCTCATCCGCCTCTTTAAACTTGTCCTTTGCCGCGGCAGAAGGAACGAGGCTGCAGGACAGCCCGATATACAGACAAAAGATTAGCGCCTTTTTAAGCATTTTGCCCAATTAATTTTGCCCTAAATCAGAATTCTCTTTGATTAATATCTCTTTTATTTGCAAAAGGATGCGCAGATAGTCCTGCCGGTCAGCCTCAGAGATCTTGCCGAATATCTTTATGATCATCCGGTGCTTGCCCTCATTGATATTTTTTACTAAAGTATCTCCTTTAGCGGTTAATTTTATTTTAATAATCCGGCGGTCCTGCGGGTCGTAGATCCTCGCGCAATGGCCGCTTTTTACGAGGCGGTCGATAATTCCGGTCATGGCTGCCATGGTAACGCCCATAAAACGCGAAAGGTCTTTCATCCTGGCTTCCCGTTCGATCTCCAAAAAATGCAAAATCATTATTTGCGGCAGGGTGACCTTGCCTTTATGCAATTCAACCGCCATGCATCTGGTAAATTCTTTCATCATGATGGGCATGATCTCAGCCATTTTATCGGCAAAATGGCTGAGAGAAATGACGGGCATATTTAATCTCCTTAATAGTTAGTTATATTGACTATTAATGTAATTAAATATACCGCAAAAAGCGATAGATGTCAAGCCCGAAATGTCCAAACGCGTTTAACAGGAAGATTATTTTGGCAAATATCGACTGCGGGGATCTGCGGGAGATTGCGCAAGCAGGGGCGTCTCATCCAGCATATCAACTTCCGAAAAAGTAACTGTGTTGCTTTTTACTTTCTCAAGCTTCACGATTGAAAAACCGATATGGTTCGGCCGGTGAGGGCTGCGTATCGCAAATATGCCATGCTCCTTGTCCTCAAGGAATGGCTTTCCGGCGAGCCGCTCTTCTTTTGAACGGTTGAAGCAGTAAATCAAAATAAGGCGTGTGAATAATCCCTATCGGCCTAAGCCCGATCGCTTGTTTCATACTTTTACTGCTCTGTTTAAAAAATTACCCCTTGATTTTTGTCATTGCCTTCTTGCAACAGACCAGCTCGCCTCCGCCTGCTTCTTTTACCTCCACCACATTACCGCAAATATCGCACTTATACACCTCTCCTGCATTCTTAACGTTCGCCATCCTGGACTCCTTTTTTAATTTTCCGCGCAAGCTTATTTCACTTCAACCGATGCGTTCGCGTCAAACGGATTTGTCCTCATTGCCAACGAAAAAAGATACGGGTAATCTTGTTTTAGATGCATCATGTAATCCAGCCACTGTAAAATCAACCGCTGATACGCCCTTTTTATATCGCCTGACAAATGCTGGTAGTCGGTATCCGGCAACTTCGCCAGATCCTGCCTGTGCGCCAATTCATCGGTTAAATGAAAAACCGCCCATAATAATTCTGTGAATGATTCATGCTCAAGCAGGTTAGGATTCTCAAGAAGGCTAAGCAAAAACTGCCGTTTGCCTATCAAGAAATTCTTAACTTCGGCGAGATCCCCCTTTTTACTGTTTATGCTGCCTTCATGGCATTTTATGTTTTTACGCGCGCGCATAAACTCTTTGTCCTTCCAGTCCCCGGTTACCACAAGCTGCTTTCCAACATTGGCCAGTTCCTGGTCAAACTGAGCGCACTTTTTTATAAGGTCAGTTCCTGCCTCGCTGAAAAAAGTCCCTATCACCATGTTGAGTTTCTTCAAAATTGAACGTTTATCTCTATATTCAAGAAGGCGGTGCAAGACCAACATCACAATCAAGACATCCAGAAACAAAAAAGCTATATCTCCTATCAAATAAAGAAAAATATGATGCGCGTCCCTGAAAATCGAATAGTGGAAAAAATAAATAAGCGTTGATAAAGAGATTAAGATAAGGGCAAACATTATCTGCCAGTTAAAAAAACGCCTCATTAAGGATCCTCCTTGTTCGCGCCCGGGGAATCACTTTCCCCTGGAAAGAATAACCCAAGTAGTTCAGCGCGCGCTACTTCTCTTATCGGCCGTATCTGGCGCTGAGCTCCTCGGTACTCGGGAAAGCCGGATAGAATTCCCCTTGAGGCCCGGCAAAGCCATTAGCGTAGCGTACCAGCGTAATGGCGATCGTGCCCATGGTTGCGGTAGGAACATTGACTATAACAGTCCCCTCTGCCGGTGATTGAGGCTGCACGGCAGGAGCCGCTACGGTAGGCGAAGGCGCATATACGACAGGCGGCGACACGTATTGATTTACTACTACAGGCGGCTGCACTACCGTGTATCCGCCGGGTGAGGGCTGATAATACACATTCTCGTATTCGTAGTAAGTAGTCCTTCCGACAATGATCGTCCTGTAGCCGGTGGGCAGGTACGTAACGATGATCCCTCTTGGCGGCAGCACCAGGTCTAAAATGGCCCCGAACAGCCCCAGCCTGTAGAACCGGCCTTCGTGGTACTCGTATCGATACCCGTGATACCGGATATGCTCGCGCTGTCCCCAACCCCTGTGCTCGCCCCTGTCATCTCTTCCCCTATTCCCCCGCCCGCCTCCCCGGTCAGCAAATGCCGTCATGGAGACGCCGCCTACGATAAAACATAGTATAACCAGCATGACTACTTCTGATCTCGCGTTTCTCATCCTATCCCTCCTTTTAAAGAATAATCTCGCA
>JBFZAN010000042.1:0-2979 GCA_041309005.1 Candidatus Omnitrophota bacterium | reverse complement strand
TAGCCATGACCTGGTTATCGGCAGCCGCTATAGTAACGGCGTCAGGGTAGAGGGCTGGAGTTTACGGAGGCTTCTCTTGAGCAGATTTGCCAATATGTTTGTTTCTTATGTTACGCGCTTGCCGGTGAGAGATGCTACTTCAGGTTTCAGGTGTTATAGAAGGCGGGTGTTGGAAGGTATTGGCCTTAGAAACATCACCTCGGATGGTTACGCGTTCCAGATAGAGATGGCGTATCAGGCCTGCAGGCAGAATTTCAGCATCTTCGAAGTGCCCATTATTTTTAAGGAAAGGAAGCGCGGCGTTTCCAAGATATCGAGAAGCGTGATATTCGAAGCTTTTTGGCTGGTCCTTAAGTTACGGGGCCTTCGTTAATAATCCGCAGGATGGCTTCGGTGGAGACGGGTTTGACGAGATAGCCCGCTATATTATACTTTGCCGCTTCTTTAGATATTTCAGGGCTTTGGAAGCCTGTTATAAAGACAATCTTGGTTCTGGCGTCGAATTTTCTGATCTCTTTTGCCGCTTCCAGGCCGTCTACTTTTGGCATGCGGATATCCAAAAGCAGGAGGTCAGGTTTTAGCTGTCTAGTTTTTGCTATTGCTTCTTGGCCGTCAGAGGCGGTATGCACTTCGCTGCCTTTCTTTTCGAGGATACTTTTAAGTGATTCCCGCGTATCCGGCTCATCTTCGCAGATCAATATCCTTGCCATTATATCCTCCGCAATTATTGTAATGCCCCTTCAATAGTCTTTATGATCTCGTCTATCGGGATAGCTTTGTTAAGATAGGCGGTAATATTATATTTCGCCGCTTCATGCTGAAGTTCCTGCCCCTGGAACGCCGTCATGAAGATGATCTTTACCTTGTCGTCGAACTTCCTTACCTCTTTGGCCACTTCCAGGCCGTCAAGCTTGGGCATACGGATGTCCATCAGGATCAAATCCGGCTTTAACTTTTTCGCTTTGTGCCGGGCTTCCAGGCCGTCTTTGGCGATATCCACCTCAAAGCCTCTTTTCGCGAGCACCGCGGTCAGGATGACCTGCATGTCTTCTTCGTCTTCGCAGACAAGTATCCTTTTCATTTTACACCCTCATGGTTATAGAATAGGCGGGCTGCTGATGCACAGGACCTTAGCGATGGAGCCGCCGGTATTCTTTATTGTGTGGCGCTTGGGGCTGTTCGAATATATGCTGTCGCCTTTGTCAAAATGCGGTTCTTTCTTCAGGGCATACACCTTGCTTTCTATTTCCACTTCGATCGTCCCTTCGAGGGCGATTATAAAGCGTTCCACTCTTTTAAGCGTTTCTTCCAGGTATTTTTGTTCTTTTGGCTGCAGGCTGATGAACGTGGGAAGCATCTTTTTGGAAAGGGGAAGCGCGGTGAGTATCTCGAGGAAATCCTGGTAAAAATCGGTTTTTGTGTTGCCGGAGTGGAATTCCGCGGGCTCCGGCTTTTCTTCCTCGAGGAACGCGTAGAGCTCCGAAAGCTTCAGCCCGAACACTCCGGCGAGCTTTTCGTGGCAGTCGACGGTCCCCGACATCTTTCCCGATTCGATCTTACTGATAATAGCCTTGTCTACGCCTGATCGCCTGGAGAGCTCGGCCTGCGTCATGTTCCCTCGGAGAATCTTCAGCTTATTGCCTATATCCATATCTGTATGTTTTTAAGAAGCGTCTATAAAGCCTTCGATAATTCAATATAACATATACGTAAAATCTTGTCAATTTAAATTTGAAAAATAGTAAACGCGTAATTATTTTGAGATATTTTCTTTGTTGATTTATGGTTGTTTTATAACTAACTTAAGTATAATAAGTTATAGAATCTTTCAACGTTTAATAAAATTCAACATTGAGTTGACAAAAACAAATTCTTGTGTTATATTTGTTATGGAGTTAAGAAAAGCCGCTTTTTGAAAATCTCGAACAATAACCGATAAAGGCAAACTACTTGAAAGAGTAGGGCGCAAAGCCTCAGGCCTTCATCCCGGAGTAAAAAGGGATAAGGTGGCTGGGTTACCGAAGTGAACAACATACAAGCCTATTCTTTCACAGAATAGGCTTTTTTATTTTGGAGCGAAAATGAAGAAAAATATAGTAATCAATACCGTTCTTATAATATGCTTCCTGGTGTGCGCGGTAAGTTCCGTTTTTGCGGCTACCTACTACGTTGACGCTTCGGCCTCCAGTGACGGCGGCAGCGGCTCTCAGTCAAGCCCCAAAAAATACATCAAATCAGGGATAGGGTTAATGTCGGGAGGCGATACCCTGATAATTAAAGACGGCACATATCAGGGCGATAGCAATATGCTCAATAGCTCCAATGACCGCTGGGATAACGGTGTACCGGATGGGAGCGCAGGGGCATACACTACTATCAAAGCCGAAAACTATCTGGGCGCGGTAATCGATGGGCAGGGCTCAAGAAACCCGCTGTATCTCGGAAGCACCAATTATATCCGCATAGAGAACATCCATTTCAAGAATTCTTCAAGCTCCAACGGCGGCTCGTTGGTGAGGGTTGAGAACTCTAACCACGTCAAGGTCATTAAATGCGCCGCAGAGGAAGGGTATTATTTCGGGTTCTGGTTCAGGTATTGTAAATACGTGTTAGTGGAGGATTGTCTTTCGTGGGGCAGGGGGGCATACAACTTTGGAGCAGCCGGGGATTACGGCGATTATACCACCTGCCAGTATATAGTCTTTCGCAGGTGCGTCGCCAGGCGCGATGCTCATTATTACGCATCGGGAGGCAACCATTGGAGCTCGTTTGTATCATACTGGGCCGATAATGTATATTTCCAGAATTGCATCGATATAGACGGAAAATATGTATATGTCGGCGAATCAAACCCCCCGTCGTTCACTAAAGCGGTATTCTTTACGGCGAACGGTTCTTCAAACTACAATGCCCAGGGATGTATCTCTCTTAACAGTGAAGGGCAGATAGGCCAGTTTGAAGGCTCGGCAAGCCCGGTAA
>JBFZAN010000041.1:0-3339 GCA_041309005.1 Candidatus Omnitrophota bacterium | reverse complement strand
CCCTTCGGGATCCGTCCCCTTTGGGTTACACCCGGTCGTAGATGGGTTTGGGGATTGAGTAGGTGCGGTTGTTCAGGATCACGCCAAGGATATTGGCCTTCTTCTCTTCCAGCGGCGCGATGGCGGCCTTGACCGCCTGGCGGCGCGTGGTGCCTTCGTTGATCACCAGCGACACCGCGTCCGTAAACACCGAAAGCGCGATACTGTCGTTACACTCCTGAAGCGGCGTGCCGTTGATCAGGATAATGTCGAACTTCTCTTTTACCCATTTCAGGAACCCCTGTATCATGTTGGAGTCAAGCAGGGTGATGGGGTTTAGCAGGGTGATGCCCGCGGGCAGAAGATGCAGGTTCTTTTCTATGGTGACCTGGGCTTTGTCAAACGCGGCTTTGCCTTCAAGGACGTCGGTGAGGCCGAGTTCGTTCGGGACTTTGAATACCTTGTCGAGCTTCGGGTCCCGTAAATTCGTATCGATAAGCAGCACTTTATAGCCTGCGTGCTTTGAGAAATAGACACCAAGGTTAGAGACGACGTCAACTGCTCCTTCATCCGCCTTTGCCGAGGTGATAAGAAGCGATTTTAACTGCCTGTCTTTCATCAGCAGGTATATCTGGTCCGCGAGGGTATGGTATGAGATGAACTTGCGTTTCTTGGGCAAAGAGCCCAAAAATGGCAAACACAGGGCGGTTTCCACGTCGCGGGGGGATTTGAAGGTCTGGTCGGCATATTCAAAGACAAAGGCCAGTAGCACCGCCAGGAATATGCTCATGAACGCCGCCAGGACGATATAGACGATGCTGGACGGGCCCGAGGGCTTAAGCGGCACGTTTGCCTGCTCGATGATCTTGACGCTGGCTGGGCCGATGGCCTCGACGTCGGGCAAGGGCTGGCCGTTTAAGCTCTTGACCATTTTGTCTATGGTGTCTTTGAGCTGCATGTAGGAAAGGTGGTTTTCTCCGTATTTAAGCTGCACGTCCGCCAGCTGCTGCTCGAGGTCAAAGATAATGTAGGAGCGGCTGATCACGTTGGCCAGGATAGCCGCGCCCACGGGGCTGTAGTCTTTGACCGCTATGGTGAAGATGTTGGTGTCGCGCACGGGCTCGACTTTGATGTGCTCTTTGAGGTCTTCTATCGAGTTGCGGAACGCGTAAAGCTGTTTTTGCTGGTCGGTGAGGCCGGCGAGTTGCTTCTTGAACATTTTAACCTGGAACTCGATCCAGGGCTTCTTCAGCTTTGAGGAGAACAGCTTTTCGTAATCCATAGGCCGCTGGTAGAGCCCCACGGCCTTGACCGCGCGCTCGATGACCGGGTTTGCGTTGACGATCTCACTCTGGGTAAGCGCGATCTCCTCGCTTCGGCTTCCGATGATATCGCGGGAATAAGGCGACTCTACCTGTTTCGCGGCGGAGATGAGCAGCTTGACGGTGGCCTCGTACACGGGCGTCTTGAATTGCAGGCCGATGATGACCGTGGCCATCACGGTGAGGATACAGGTGAAGACGACCGCCTTTTGCCTGAAGATGACCTTCAGGTAATCGCGCGTGGTGCTTGTGTCGCAGACTTGGGGCGCTGCCATGATAACCTCCTTAATTTTGGAAAATGGGGTCTGACCCCATTTATTAAAACATACCCTTAGAGACGGTGATGATGTCGCCGGGCTGAAGCAGGATATCCGCGTTGGAAGAACCGTTCATCACAGCGTTCATGTTGATCTTAATGACCTGGTAACCGGGTTTTCCTTTATACGGACGTAAGACTTTGACGCGGCTCTGCGAGCCGAATTTGGTGAAGCCTCCGGCGGATGAGATCGCCCTTAAGACAGTGGTGTTGTCGGCAAGCGAGAAGGCGCCCGGCCTCTCCACTTCCCCGTAGACAAAGTATCTGCGGCTGCGGGATTCCTTAAGCGACACCGAAACCACCGGGTATTTCATGTAGCCGTCGGCAAGCCTGGCCTGTATCTCTTCCTGGATCTTGGCAAGCGGCATGTCCTTGACCTTGACCGTGCCGATATAAGGAAAGGTGATCGAGCCGTCCGGAGCCACGGTCAAAGAGACCAGCAGCTGCTCGGGGCGTAAGATGCTTATGTCCAGCACGTCGTCAATGCCAACGAGGTCTTCAGGCGCCGGCTGCTGGGCCGCTGGGGTTTCCTCAGGCGCTGCCTTTGCCTGGAGCGTCATACTGCTTGATAATACGAGTGCCGCGATAAATGTGATCAGGTATTTCATTGCTAGCCTCCTCTTTAAAAATGGGGTCTGACCCCATTATTTGGCGCCGGCGCCGGTAAGGACAGCCGGGATGGTTTTCAGGAAAATTTTGCAATCAAGCAACAGCGACCAGTGGTCGATATATTCAAGGTCCAGCTTTGACCATTCGTTGAAGTCGGCGATCCTGTTCCTGCCGCCTATCTGCCATAAGCAGGTGATGCCCGGCCTCATACTTAAGCGCCTGCGTTGCCAGGTGTCGTATTCTTTGACCTCTTTCGGGATGGGCGGACGCGGCCCGACCAGGCTCATATCGCCTTTAAACACGTTCCATAACTGGGGCAGTTCGTCCAGGCTGAATTTACGCAGGAACCTTCCTATCGGCGTCACGCGCGGGTCGTTTGACATCTTAAATGCCGGCCCCCGCATCTCGTTACCGGACTGTACCTCGGTGAGCTTTTCTTCGGCGTCAGCCACCATGGTCCTTAATTTATACAAGGTGAATATCCTTCTGTTTAAGCCGACTCGCGGCTGCCTGAACAGCGCCGGGCCTCTGGACGTCGCCCTGATGAGCACGGCCAAGATCAACAGCGCAGGCCAAAAGAGCAATAGCGCTACTCCCGAGGCCACGATATCGAATAAACGCTTTATCAAAAGCAGCCCCACCCTGTCCGGCGTGGCGTCAAAGGTCAGGAAGGGCTGGCTGCCGAGTTCGGTCAGTTTTAATTTTGATACCTTAAGGTCGAAATAATCCGTGGCGATATGGGCCTTGATGCCTTCGGTGTCGCACAGGTACAGTATGTCTTCGATCTTGTTCAGCCACGAGCGCGGCACGATGAAGACGACCTCATCGATGACATTGGTATGGAAAATTTCGGCGATGTCAACGAAAGAGCCGATGACCCGGTGGCCCTCGATTGACTCTCCCCTCTTGCGCTCATCTTCATCATCAAGGCCGACGATTTTAAGCCCCCATTCCGGGTGCTGGTGGATAGAGCCGATAAAATGCTGGGCCCTCTTGCCTGTGCACACGATCAGGATATTCCTGTAATTAAGGCCTTTTTTGCGGATATATCCCAGAAAAAATTTCATGTCGCTCTTTTCAGCGATAAAGAGTGTTACCGCGAAAAAGAATAAC
>JBFZAN010000040.1:0-41487 GCA_041309005.1 Candidatus Omnitrophota bacterium | reverse complement strand
AGCACCGAGGTGAAGGCAATGTCAAAGGTGAAGCCTTCTCTCTTGAGCACGATGCCTGCTTTCCTGGCCTCCTCTTTGCCCTTATCGGAAAGGTCTACGTCGGTCCAGCCGGTAAACCTGTTTTCTTTGTTCCAGATACTTTCTCCGTGACGTAGTAATACTACTTTGTACACTGGTAATCCTCCTTAGTTGACAGTGCTTCCACCGTTTCAATCGGTTATATTATACAACAAAATTGCTCAAAATCTCTCAAAATAAGCGAAAATACGGCAAGAAAAGCTGCCAACTTGAATCGCTAATGAATTATTGGAAAATTCCAGCACTAAGAGGACAAAACAGCTAAAATATCTTTATCAACAGGCTCTCTCAAACCCTGGATAATCTTAAGCTGCCATTTCTTAGGGACTGCATCAAAAACTTGCCGGATGATCTTCGATTCTCCCTTATTGATCAAGGCTTTGAGGATCTCAATCGCGGTGTTTCTATCTTTGCCGGCCTTGTCTTCTTTAAGCCTTCGCTGAAAAATGATCAATTTATGCAAAGCAAAATTAGCTGGATGAGGCAAAGTCAGATAAAAATCCTCAACTTTTACTTTAATTGTCTTAATGGTTAAGAAATTCAGGAATCGCAATGCAACGGCGTTAACCCCCAATTTAGGCAGTGGATGCGGCTTATTCGTACCCCGGCCTCTTTCAATCACCAAGAATTCAAGCAAAAGATCAGGATGATCCAACTTAATATATCCCTTGGTACCTTTATAGATTGTTACATACCCCAAGTCTTTAAGCAGCATAGGAATATCAACTTCTTGCCTAATATGCGAAGGATTACTTATCAAGAAGTCAATATCTCTAGTTTTAATACTAATTTGATCTATATAAGGGACATCGGAAAAATAGTCCTGATAAAAATAAACGCACCAACTTCCAATCAGGATAAAATCATTCAAGATCCCAGTATTATGAAACCGCCGCAAGATCTCAAAGCATAACTTAGATTGGCTCTTTTCCACGCAACGCACTCCTCAAGAATTTTATCTGTTTTTTTACTTTAGCACGCAAACTTCTATATTTTGCCCTTAAAGCTTTCGCTTCCTTATATTTATTCTTCTCTTCTTCTGAAATTTTCCCTTTGTACAAATATTTTACCTTCTTCCCCACCCTTTTTACCAAATAATAATACTCGCGCCCTCTTATCTCTCTAACCGCAAGGCATCCATGAGGCAGCTTACTTAAAGCCTGATCATACTCTTTGCTCATTCTAAGAGAATTTTCCAGTTCTTCGGCTAACGCACCTTTAATTACGCCCCTCACTGAACGCTCCTTTCATTACCCAACAAACTACAATATAGTATAACTTGTTAGGTAACGAGTGTCAAGAAATAAAATTACCCAACAAACAGATGATTATGCATATTTGTTGGGTAAGCAACTGCTACATGTTGGCGAAATTAATCGGTGGGAGTGAGATTTGAACTCACGAGAGGCCGCAAAGCCCCTACTTGTTTTCAAGACAAGCCCATTCAACCACTCTGGCATCCCACCAAGATCTCACACCCCGAACAGCTGTTTCAGGACGGCGTTGAAGATGCCGCCGGCAGTATAGAAACCGCTGCTGAAGAAATTGACGAACGAGAATTTTTCAAAAATCAGGCTCAAGAGCAGGCTGATCAGGCTTAAGTTAATGATGTAGGCGAGTGAAAAGCCGAAGAGGTAATTGGCCTTAAGAAAATCCTGCTTGGAGCGTAAGGTCTTGGCGCTGAAGACGAAATGTAAGGCCGCGGTAAAGCCGAAAAAGAACATGGAGTAATTAAGCAAGTCCTTTGACTTGATAAAAAGCGAAAGCACAAGGTACAAAAAGAAAATGATGATGGAGTAGATCGGCAGTAAGTACGGGGCGACCTTTACCAGGGGCGCGAAGAAATGAAAGACTATTTCCAGGAGGCGCTGGCCCTTCTGGTAGAGCTTTGCCGGCTCGAACAAGAACAGGTAAATCAGCAGAAACGTGAGCGCACCGGACCAAAAATAATCATAGTACGGGAACGGGATGCGCCGGGCTTCATGCAGGAATGCCAGGGTATAGGAATACACGCAGGGCAAAAGGCAAATGCCTAAAAGAAATTTGACGATGGCAAATGCCTTGTTAGAGAGGCCGGGGACCTTGGACTGGCCGCTGGGCGCCCTTGTCTCGGGGCCGAGGTCTAATTTGTCGAATATGTCGTTTTTGCTATTCCTTTTGGGAAATTCTATCTTTTCCATCGAAGTAGGGTTTTAGGCGGTCCGGAAGCAGGACCGAGCCGTCTTTCTGTTGATAATTTTCAAGTATGGCGATCACGGTGCGGGCAAGGGCGATACCGGAGCCGTTAAGCGTGTGCACGTATTCAACGGACTTCTTGCCTTCGGGGGTGACCTTCCTGTACTTGATGTTCGCTCTACGCGCCTGGAAACTCTCGAAATTGCTGCAGCTTGAGACCTCAAGCCATTTATCCATGCCCGGGGCATAGGCCTCAAGGTCGTAACATTTGCTCGCCGAGAAGCTAAGGTCCTGGGTGGATAATACCTTTACGCGATAGGGAATGTCCAATAGCTGAAGGACCTCCTCGGCGTTTGCCACTAATTTTTCAAGCTCATCATAAGAGGTTTCGGGCTTGACGAATTTGACCATTTCAACCTTATCAAACTGGTGCACGCGCATGAGGCCCTTAGTGTCCTTACCGTAGGAGCCTGCTTCGCGCCTGAAGCACGGGGTATAGGCGGTGAAATAGATGGGCAGTTGGTCCTCTTCGAGTATCTCGTCGCTATAGATGTTGGTGACGGGGACCTCGGCTGTGGGGATGAGGAAAAGGTCGTCGTCTTTGAGCCTGTACATATCCTCTTCCAGCTTGGGAAGCTGGCCTGTGCCGGTCATTGACTTGCGGTTGACCAGGAATGGCGGTGAGACCTCGGTGTAGCCGTGGCGCTGGACGTGCAGGTCGAGCATGAAGTTGATCAGCGCGCGCTCGAGCCGGGCGCCGGCGCTCTTATAGAGGATAAAGTTAGAGCCGGTGATCTTGGTGGCGCGGCTAAAGTCAATGATATCGAGGTGCTCGCTAAGTACGATGTGGTTGACAGGATTGAAATCGAACTGCCTCTCCTTGCCCCAGGAGCGCACGATCTGGGATTGGTCAGGAGCGCCTACGGGAACGCTTTCGTGCGGGATATTGGGGATGTTTATCATAAGCTTGTCCAGCACCTCCTGCTTCTCTTTTACCCGCACCTCGAGCTCATCTATGAGGCTGGCTGTTTCTTTCATGGAGGCGATCTTGGATTTGGCGTCCTTTTTTTCCTTAAGCAGGGCGCTGATCTCGTTATTTGCCTTGTTTTTTCTGGCGCGAAGCTCTTCAAGAGTGGTCAAAGTCTTACGCCTGGCCTCATCGAGGTCGATAACAACGTCTAAGTCGATTTTGGAGGCGCGCGCCTTGAGCGATTGCTTCACTGCCTCCTGATTCTCTCTTATGAATCTTATGTCTAGCATGCCTTTCTTATCTCCCTCTTAATGGGGTCTGACCCCATTATCCTTTGACGACGGCTAACGGCCGCATGCGGCAGACGCGCTTGGAAATACCCGCGTTATGCACCACGTTGACCACGTCGTTTACGTCTTTGTAGGCCTGGGGCGCTTCTTCAACAATCGTGGCCTTGCCTGAAGCAAGTACGACGATTCCTTTTGCCTCAAGCTCTTTCATCATCTTATTAAAATCTATGGTCCTGGTCGCTGAAGAGCGGGATTTCAAGCGGCCTGCGCCGTGGCATGCGGAGCCGAAAGTCTCTTCTTCCGCTTTTTTAGTGCCCACGAGAAGGTATGAGTTCCTGCCCATATCCCCGGGGATGATCACGGGCTGGCCTGTTTGTTTGTAACGGTCAGGCAGGGCCGGATGGCCCGGGCCAAAGGCGCGGGTGGCGCCTTTCCTGTGGACGCAGAGCTTCTTTTCTTTGCCGTTGACGGTATATTTCTCGATCTTAACAATATTATGGGCGACGTCATAAATGAGCGACATGCCCATCTTCTGCCAGGACATGGCAAACACTTTTTCAAAGGCCTCGCGCGCAAGGTGCATCAGGCACTGGCGGTTGTTCCAGGCGTAATTGGCGGCGCAGCGCATTGCCGCGAGGTACTGTTGTGCCTCGGGCGATTCTACCGGCGCGCAGGCAAGCTGGCGGTCGGGCACGCTGATGTGATATTTCTCCAGGCAGCGCATCATCTGCTTGACGTAATCGTCGCAGATCTGATAGCCGAAGCCGCGGGAGCCTGAATGTATCATCAGCATGACCTGGTCCTGATCAAGGCCGAGTGAGTCGCAGGTGTCGCGGTCATAGAGCTGGTCAATGGCCTGGACCTCTACGAAATGGTTACCTGAACCAAGGGTGCCTGACTGGGCCTTGCCGCGCTCATAGGCGCGCTCTGAAACAGCGTCGGGGTCAGCGCCTTCTATGGCGCCGTTCTCTTCGGTACATTCAAGGTCTTCTTTGACGCCGTAGCCGTTTGCAACCGCCCATCCCGAACCTTTGGTAAGGATCTGACGTTCTTCTTTGGCGCTGACACGGATATTACCTTTTGAGCCTACGCCCGAGGGCACCGCGGAAAAAAGCGCGTGGGCGAGGTCTTTGAGCTTATCCTTGATATCGTCAAACTGAAAATTGGTTCTGACCAGCCGCACGCCACAGTTCAAATCAAAACCTGCGCCGCCGGGGGAAACTACGCCGCCTTCTTCAATGTCGGTTGCAGCGACGCCGCCGATGGGGAAGCCATAGCCCCAGTGGATATCGGGCATTGCCAGGGAGGCCTTGACGATGCCGGGGAGGAACGCGACGTTAGCGACCTGCTCGGCTGCCTTGTCGTGGCGGATGTCCTTGAGCAGGTTCTCGTCGGCGTAGATGATGCCGTCCACCTTCATCCCGGGCTTGTAGGATTTGGGGATGCGCCAGCGGAACTCATCAATCTTTTCTATCGGCCCCTGCCAGGTATTAGACATCAAAGATCACCTTTGCGGACCAGCCTGCGCGCGATTTCTTTATTTCCAGGCCGTGGTACGTGGCTGCTTTTATTTCGGTATGTATGGTATAGTCTTTTGTATCGCAACCGGCGGCCGCGGCTTCTATCCGGCGCTCATCAAGGGCGCTAAAGTCGAAACCGCAAAAGATTTTCTGCTTGACCGCGGATAATGACAGGAGCTCGTTGAGCCAGTTTATAAAAAGCTCATCCAGGTTCACCGCTTCCTGCCTGATGCGGTAACGGGCGGCTATGGATGGCTTCTTTGTGTCAGGCTTGCCGGCGATGATATCGAACATCGCGAGCGCGGCATTCCTGAACAACCCTTCTAGCCCCTTTGCTTTGACGCGTATGGCTATGTCGGCGGTGTGGGGAAGAAGCTCGTATCCCTTACGCATGGAGCACCTGGATATGTGGAAAATTTACCCCTTGCCTAAGCGCTTGTAAATTTCCTCGCTACTCTCGGATATTTACTGCGCAGGCTGCGGGGTGATTTGCCGATAATTATGATAAAGGCAAATTTATGGGCCATGTAGGAGTCGGACCTACGACCTTGACATTAAGAGTGTCCTGCTCTGCCAATTGAGCTAATGGCCCAAATCTAAACTATATCCCATTAGGTCATCCCTTACGATTTTACTGCTCGGGGGATTGAGCTAATGGCCCGCGATTGAGACGAATTTTAGTGTATCAATTATAACATTTACTTAAGGGAGCGTCAATTTGATTTGTTGCCTGCGCATGGGCCGCAAACCGGGACAGGGCCGCGCTAGCTTTTCTTACTGAAAATCGTCAGCGCCCTTTCAATTTTCTTCAATAACTCGGAAGCGTTGAAAGGCTTGCTTATATAATCTATGGCGCCGGAGTCAAATATATTTCTTATTGCATCGAGTTCGTGCGTGGCGGTAAACATAATTACGGGGATCGGCTTTGTGCTATCGTCATACTTCAATTTTTTGAGGGCTTCCAGCCCGTTCATCCCGGGCATATTCACGTCCAAAAGAATCAAGTCCGGCTTTTCCGACGCCGCCTTTTTTATGCCGTCAAGCCCGTCGCCGGAATGCGTTACCTCATAGCCATTTGCCTTTAACCTGGATTCGACCACCCTGACGATATTCAGATCGTCATCAACCACCAGTATCTTTTTTGCCATTACTTCCCTTTTTCCCGGTTATAACGCTTTTCTTTAAGAAGAGCGAGGAATTACGGGTAAAGAAAAGGGGCTGGCGATAAGTCCAGCCCCTCTTAATGCCAAAGGCCACTGCTGCTATTTACTGTTTTCTTTTGTATCAATAAACTCAACGACGTCGGCCCTGATCCTGTACGTGGGGATCGAGAACAAGATCAAATACGTGTTTGTCGTCTCTTCAACAACGTTAGCGAGCGCATATGAGCCGCCTTCTTTAAGGCCGGCGCTTTCATATAAGCGTGTCATGGCTATCGTATGTTGAGGGCTCGTTATACCGATCATCCCAAGGAGGGCAAAACCGCTGCTTGCTCCTAACGCATTCGGTTTTATCATCTTATAGTTGTTTTTCTCCAGATTAACTTGCGTAATTGAATTATGCGGATAATTACCTACCGAGGCGCACCCCGCGAGAAAGAAAACGCCAACCAATACTATCGCCATGGCCTTGCTCATTACCCCTCCTTTTTATTGATGTATTATCCTGCGATAACCCTAAGATTGCAAGTAATTTATTGAGCGAGCCGCAAAAAAGACACTGTAAGGACGGCTTTGGGCGCCTATGCGGGGCCCAGGCAGCACTAATTGAATTCGGTATTTTGCGGCAGGAGCTTCCACGAAGAAGCCGCCCCTGAGGAAAAATACAGCCGGTATTGGAAGCCCGCCTTTTCCGAAGGATAGATCCAGACTTCCTGGCCCGACGAGCCTCTCCTTTTTTCCGCGGGCAGGCCGAGCGCTTTTTCGGCGTCGGAGAAATTAAGGGCGTTCTTAACGCAGGCAATGAACGGGTTATCGTGATCATCCATTGCCGCTACGGCGCCCGCGACAGGCGCCTGCGGCGCGGCTTCGGCAGCCGGCGGCGGGGCCTCGGCCAACCCGGGCATGATCGCTTTCAGCCTGCCTGCCTCTTTCTCGAACTCAGCCCGCATATTCGCTATGCGCGCGTCAAACTGGTCCAATGAATCAGACTGGGGGACATCCAGCGACCTCACCCAGCTGTAGATCTGGTATAATTTCTTGACGCTGGTCCAGGACTGGTTCCTTAAAGGGTGATTATCCAGCCCTTTCATGTCCATTTCTATGATCGTAGCGTTGACTTTCAGGGCGTTGGAGATATCCTTGGTGTCCTGCAGGAACAGCACTATCCTGTTGTTATAATCGGTACCCTGCGCCCGGGATTCGCGCGCTATCCTGGAAATACCCTCCAGTAACGCAAGCGAGGCTTCAGTGCCGTTTATGATGTTTCTGCCCAGGGAGAATATCCTGAAATCGTATTCCGACTGCCTGGCTTGCGTGGCATTTTGTTTCGCCTTTTCGGAGAAATTTAAATACACCATTATCCCGTAATAGCAAAGGGACGCCAGGACCAGGAATAGCACCAGGAGTATTGTTTTATGTTTGAAGTTGAGGATTTTTTTCATACGCCGGCACCTTCCTTTTAAAGTAAATCTATGCGCCTGGCAGGAGTCGGACCTGCAACGCCTAGCTCCGAAGGCTAGCGCTCTATCCAGTTGAGCTACAGGCGCGTCTCTTGCAAGTCTCCGCCGTGTCCTACAAAGCTCCAAGCAGGTCGAAGAGCATCGCCATATCAACGCACGCGATAACGATGAGCAAAGGCCCTATGATCTTGTTACGGGCAACCAGCCACTCATCTATGTCCCTTAAGAGGTCAATGTCCTTTCCCATGGGGTTCTTGACGCTTAAGAGAACAAACTCAAAATTAAACATGTCATCCAGGCGTAGATATGTATTGACAAAGAAAGTAAAAATGACGCTTACGAAGACGATCCCGCCATACACCAGCAGTACTGCTATCCTGGCAATAAGGATGAAATCAACTCCCGACATCCGCGCTCTCCCTTCTTTTTATACCGCCTGGCACTTCTCGCCCAGGATCTCTTTAATCTTCTCAAGCTTCCTCGCGTCTACCGGCAGGAGGCCCGCTTCGCAGGTGCTGCGCACGGGCGAATTAAGCTGTATCTTATCGGGGTTTATGGCGTCGATAGCGTCTTTGAGTTTCCTGATATGCTCAAGGTCGTCGTTGACGCCTTTCACCAGCATCACCTCAAGCCAGAGCCTGCCCTTGAATTCCTTCCTTAGCTGGATGAGCCCTTCTATGACGTCCGCTATCTTGATATCCTGCTGGGGGCGGTCAACGGCCTCGAAGACCTCCTGGGAAGCCGCGTCCAGGGAAGGGACTATCAGGTCCGCCGAAAGCAGGTCCTGGCGCGCCGCGGGGTCGCTTAAGAAAGAGGCGTTGGTGATGACCGCGACAGGCGTAGCGGTGATCTTTTTTATCTGCGAAATGAGAGCGCCTATCTTGCTGTGCAATAAGGGCTCGCCTGAGCCCGAGAACGTGATGTAGCCGAGTGAAGCTGCCTGGTGAGGGTTATTCTGCAGCCAGAATTTTAGTTCAGTAAGCACCTCTTGCGTGTCAACGTAGTCCTTCCTGATGTTCGTTTTCTCGGTGGTCTCACCTAACTGGCAGTAAAGACAATCAAAACTACATACCTTGTATGGAGTTAAAGAAATCCCGAGAGATGCTCCCAGCCTTCGCGAATGGACCGGCCCGTACACGTATTTCATAGGTTATATTATACCACAAAAAAAATCCCCACCTATTCTTGTTTTAACGGCCAAGATACAGGTGGGGAGTGACTTCCGCTGTTATTTTATCTCTACGACAGAATTCTGGGTCCCGAACGAGTTAAAGACGCTGGATGAACGGGGGTCATTAAGCCAGGAGCCGTCGACAAAGAACTTGTATTCGTACCTGCCCGGCTTCAGGCTTACCTTGACCGACCAGTTCCCGCGGGTATCTTTCTTTGCCGCAAAGCCGTTAGTATCCCAGTTGTTAAAACTTCCCGCCAGGACCACCTTTCTTGCCTGGGGAGCGTGGATCTTGAATTCCGTTGATTTTGACTTGACGACCCGTGCCATAACAACCTCCTTGTTCCCACTATATTATCCGACAACCCATTATTTGTCAAGGAATTTCTGGCAGGTCAGACCGCCGTAATAGCCAGCCCTTTCCTGTCTGCCAGCGCGATCGCTTCACGGCTGTCCAGGAAAAGGGTTTTGCCTGCTTCTATGGCAAGGCACGTCGCCTTTGCCTTGATCAGGCGCTGTACGGTAGCCAAACCCACGACGGGGATATCGAAGCGCATGTCCTGCGAAGGCCTGCCCACTTTGACCACCACGAGCCCTCCCCTGGCGAGCTTTCCCGCGCGGCTGATGAGGTTATCCGTGCCTTCGAACGCCTCCACCGCGATGACCGCCTTATGTTTGACCGCGATAGTGAGGCCTATGTCAAGGCGGGCTATCTCTTTCGCAAGCTGGAGGCCGAAACGGATGTTATCCCGTTCTTCAAGCGTGGGCTCTCTTTTGGTAAGGGTGGCTTTTTCGGGCAGGAGGTCTTCTATGAAAGTGGTTGAATCAAGCAGGGTGAGGCCGGCAACTTTGAGCTTTTCGGCGATGATACCGAAGATGGAATTGGCTTTCCTGTCCTGTATGGCGGAAAGTAAGCTCTTTAGCTCGCTGCTATGAGAAACTTCCCTGCTGAAGAGGCGGCGGGGGCTTATCTGGCCTGCCATGACCACTTTTGAGACGCCTTCCTGTCTGAACAAATCGAACATCCTGTTGAATTCCGACAAACGCAGCCAGTAGAGCTTATCGACGCAACGGGCCAGGCGCGGAGAAGTCTCTCCCTTGATGGCGACCGCCACGATAGAGGCGCCTTTCTTTTTCGCGGCCTGCGCAAATACCAGGGGGAACCTCCTGTTGCCCGCGATAAGGCCTATTTTTTCCACGCTATTCATTGGCGGCGAACGTGCTTGTTTCGGATGGGTCAAGGTTAGCTTGTTTCGAGCGGAAAGAGTGGCTTAACCCGCGGCGGGTGTTCCTGATGAAACCGATAAGATAGGCGACCTCTTCGTTGGCGGGCAGTTCTTCTTCTAATTTTTCGATCGCGTGCTTGACGGCGAAGCCGGAGTTAAAGAGTATCTTGAACGCGCGCTTAAGGAGGTCAATGGATTCGCGGCTTACCTTGTTGCGGCGCAAACCGACGAGGTTCAGCCCGTAGATGCGCGCGGGGTGGCCGTCGCAGGTAGAAAACGGCGGGATGTCCTGGACCACCTTGGAGCAGCCGCCGATAATGGAAAGCCTGCCGACCCTGACGAACTGGTGTACGGCGGCCAGGCCGCCGATGACCACGTGGTCCTCGAGGGTGACGTGGCCGGCGAGGGTGCCGTTGTTGGCGATCACGCAGTGGCTGCCCACCGCGCAATCGTGCGCCACGTGCGAATACGCCATGAAGAGGTTATACGCGCCGACTGAGGTCTTGCCGCCGTCTTTGGTGCCGGGATTAAAGGTGCAGTACTCGCGGATGATGTTGTAATCGCCTATTTCAAGGAGGCTGCGTTCGCCCTTGTACTTGAGGTCCTGCGGCCGGCTGCCGATCACCGCGCCGGTGAATATTTCACAGCCTTTACCGATAGAGGTATTGCCCTTGATCTCGCAGCGGGCGCCGACCTTGACCGAGGGGCCGATAATGACGTTATCTTCAATGATGCTGAAAGGGCCGACCTTCACGTCGCCGGCTAATTTCGCTTTTTTAGAGACTATGGCTGTTTTATGTATCTGGTTCATATCGTTTAAGACTCGGCGAGCGCGAACATAAGGTCCGCCTCGGCCACCACCTTGCCGTTGACCATGGCCTTGCCGTAGACATGGCCGATCCTTGACTTTATCCTGACCGTCTCTACTTCCATGACCAGCTGGTCTCCGGGCACGACCGGTTTCCTGAATTTCACGTTATTGATGGCCATAAAATAAGCGAGCTTGCCCCTGTTCTCTTCGAGCGCAAGCATCATCACCCCGCCTACCTGCGCCATCGCCTCGACGATGATGACGCCCGGCATGACGGGCTTGCCGGGGAAATGGCCGCGGAAGAAATAATCGTTGATGGTGACGTTCTTGATGCCCACGGCGCGCTTGCCCTTCTCGAGGGAGATGATCCTGTCCACGAACAAAAACGGCTGCCGGTGCGGGATGACCTTCATCACCTCGGTAACGTCAAGCTCGCCTTTTACCTCGGGAGTATAATTGGAGCCGATGCCGCTCACCGAAAAACGCTCCCGCTGCTGGGCGATCTTTTTGACCAGCTTGAGGTTAAGGGAATGGCCGCTCTTTATCGCTACGATGTGGCCCTTCACGGGCTGGCCGAGCACGTAGAGGTCGCCCATAAGGTCAAGTATCTTGTGGCGGATGAATTCGTCTTCGTAGCGAAGGGTGTTCTTGATCACGCCGCCCTTGCCGACCACCAGCGTATTGTCGTAATTGGCGCCCCTGCCGAGCCCCTGCTTCTGCAAACCGTCGGCCTCATCCTGCAGGCAGAAGGTGCGCGCCGAAGCAAGCTCCTGCTTGAAGGTATCCGGGTTAATGGCCATCTCAAGGTAGCCCGCCTTAAGCAGGGGGTGCTCGTAATTGAGCGTGTAGGAAATCTTAAATTCCGAAGAAGGCAGCGCCACGATGACCGAGCCTTCCTCTTCAACGAAGATCGGCTCTTTTATGGAATAATATTTGCGGTCGTGGCCCTGTTCCTTTATGCCGGCTTTCGCGAGTAACTCAAGGAAGCTCAGGCCGCTGCCGTCCATGCCCGGGACTTCGCTGTTGTCCATTTCAATGAGGATATTATCTATGCCCGCGCCGGAAAGCGTCGCCATGAGATGCTCGATGGTCTGGATATAGACGCCGTCTCTACCTATGGAGCTCCTGCGGAAGCTGGTGTCCTGGGGCAGGAGAAAATCGACGCTCGCCTTGATCACCGGCCTGCCCGGAGCATCAACGCGCACGAACGCAATGCCCGTGTCGCACTCGGCGGGCTTAAACGTGATATTCACCTTATTGGCGGTATGCAGCCCCACGCCTTTTACGCTTATTTCTTTTTCTATGGTCCTCTGTTTATCCATTGCGCGTATCCTTTAATTTTGCTTCCAGCGCTTCCACCTTTTTTTTCAACTCCGTCACCGAAGCGAAGAGCCGGGGGAGGTTCTGCACGGCGGCATTCACGCGCCTTGAAACCTGGGCGGGCTTTGCCGGGTATCCCCACATCACGGTATCGGGGGGAATAGATTTGTTCACGCCCGACTGCGCCATGACCACGGCGTTATCGCCGACCTTGATATGGCCGACGAGGCCCGCCTGGCCGGCCAGGATCACGTTGTTGCCAAGCGAGGTGCTTCCGGAAATACCGACCTGCGCCACGATGAGGCAGTTCTTGCCCGTGGTCACGTTATGGGCGATGTGCACGAGGTTATCTATTTTGGTGCCCTCCCCGATCACGGTCTTATCGAAGCGCGCGCGGTCGATAGAAACATTGGAGCCGATCTCAACGTCGTCTTCGATGACCACCGTGCCTATCTGGGGTATCTTATGGTGCTTGCCCTCTACCGGGATGAAGCCGAAGCCGTCGGAACCTATAACCGTGCCGCTGTGGATTATCACGCGGCTGCCGATAGCGACGCGCTCGCGGATGGAGACATTCGGGTAGACCAGGGTATCGGCGCCTATCGAAGCGCCCCTGCCTACGTAACAATGGGAATAGATGACCGCCTTATCGCCTATGGAGGCATCGTCCTCTATGACCGCGTAAGGGCCGATCGCGACGTCTTTGCCCAGGGAAACATTCTTGCCGATGACCGCAGACTGGTGGATGCCTTTGGGGTGCTTGATATCCAAAGGCAGCACGAAGGAAACCGCCTTCACGAACGCCAGGGATGGGTTTTCCGTGCGGATGATCGGCCTGGGGGCGACCTCTATGTCCATGGAAGTGATGATCGCGGAGGCCTGCGTCTTGCCCAGGAAAGACACGTACTTGGGATTGGCAAGGAACGTAAGCTCGCCTTCGCCGGCGTCTTCTATCCCGGCGACGCCGGTGATGGCAATATCCCCGTCACCTACCACTTCGCCCCCTATGAATTCGGCTATTTCCTGCAAGGTCTTGCGCATACGCGGGACAATTTAGCATTAAGGGTCAGAATTATTTTTTTCGCAAAAAATAATTCTGACCCCGTTATCAAATGGGGTCTGACCCCATTATTTTATTTTTTGTAGGACTTGTTCAGGAGCTCGAGGATCTTGCTCGTGATATCGAGGTTCTTGTTCTGATAGACAAGCACGCGGTCGTTGAATACCATGGTGTAGCCTTCTTTTTCCGCGTAGGCCTTGACCGTGTCTTCGATATCCTTGAGGATCTCTTTCATCCGTTCGTCCTGCTCTTTGCGAAGGTCGGTCTGCTTCTGGCGGTCGTAATCCTGCAGGCCCTTGACCTTGGTTTCCAGGTCGCCTTTTTTCGCATCTTTGTCCTTATCGCTCATCAGGTTAAGCTTGTCCTGGAGTTTCTTGATGTCGTTGACCATCTTGTCTCTTTCGCCCTCATAGAGGGACTGTTTCTCGCCTAAGGATTTGTCGTAGTCCTTGGTCTTGCCGTATTCGCTGAAAAGCTGGCTTAAGTCGACGTAGGCGAACTTGTCCGCAGCCAGCGCCGTCCCGACGCACAGAAGACTTATCAACACCGCCGCAAAAAACGTTCTCTTGTTCATCTAACTACTCCTCCTTTGTTCCCCCTCAACGAAGCTTTAAGGGCCCTGCCTTAAGGCTTGCAGAGGGCGGATGTGTATTAGAAGCCGTGGCTCATGCTGAAATGAAAACGGCCGCTTCCTTTTTCGTTCTCCCCCGGCTCTTTGTTCAAGGGTATCCCGTAATCAAGCATCAACGGGCCGATGGGGGTCTTTAACCTGAAGCCGAAACCGACGCTCGCCTTAAGGCCGCCCTGGCCGAGGTCCCCGGCTTTTTCCCAGACGTTGCCGATATCGTAGAAGCCAGCGACCTTCAGGAAGTTCAATATCGGGTAAAGGTATTCCACGTTGCCGATCAAAAGCGACTCGCCGCCTAAGGGGTCCTCGGAGACCGGGTCTATCGGGCCGATCTTGCGCTCGTGGTAGCCCCTGATGGTGTAGGCGCCGCCCGCGAAGAACCGTTCGTATATCGGCACCTTTTCCGAATCGCCGTAGGGATTGGCGATGCCGACCCTCGCCCGCAGCTCGAGGCTTGAGCCCCGGAACATCGGGAAATAGCGCGAGGCGCGGCTGTAGAACTTCACGAAATCCTTATCTCCCGCGAAAGGCCCTCCCGCCCATTCTACCGAAGCGTTCAGGAGGTTGCCCTTGACCGGGTCGAAAACGTTGTCGCGGTTATCGAAGGTCGCGCCCAGCTCGAGGCTGCTGATATTGTTCTGGCCGATCTCGTCTCTTAAGTCCTGGGTCGCATCCTCGGTAACGTTGGAAATCTTTATACTGTCGAAGCGGTATTTCATGTCCGCCCTGACATATTCGGACAATTCCCTTCCCAGGCGAAGGTCGCCTCCGGTGACGTCTTCATCGTAGCCATAACCGACGTCGGAGTCCCTTTCGCGGCTCTCTTTATAGGCGTCAAAGCCGAACGATACGGGATAATCGAAGAGCCAGGGCTCGGTGAAGCTGAGGTTAAAGCCGTTGCTGACCGTGCCCATGGAAAAGCGGAGCTTTAAGTTCTGGCCGGCGCCGGTAAAATACGGAAAATTCTTCCAATCGAAATTCTTCTGCTCCACTTCCGCGAACCCTATGAACTGATCGACGGTGCTGTAGCCGCCGCCGAAGCTGAAAGAGCCGGTTTTGGCTTCCTTGACCTCGACCACCAGGTCCTTCTTGTTGGGGACGTCGGTGTCCTCGGTGTCGTAGCTGACCTCTTCGAAAAAGCCGAGGTTCTGCAAGCGTTCCTTGGTGCGCCGGAGCTTGTCGCCGTCAAAACGCTCACCCGGCCTGATGCGGACCTCGCGGCGGATGACGACTTCCCTGGTCTTGATGTTGCCCTTGATCTTGATCTTATCGACGTAGGCGATCTCGTTTTCCGTAACGGTATAGGTGATGTCGATGCGGCCGGTCCTGGCGTTCAAAGACGTCGACTCCTGCACGCCCGCGGCAATATAGCCCTTGTCGAAATAGAGGCCCTGGATATTGATCACGTCGTCTTTCACGCCTTCCTGGCTGAAGACCGCTCCCGGCGTGCACACCTTAAGGCGCGCCATGATCAGGGCTTGGGAAATGTCCTTGTTCCCCTGTATGGTGATCATGCCGACCAGGTATTTCCGGCCTTCCTGTATGGTAATAGCGATGTAGATGAGCGGCTTCTTCGGCTCGACCTTGATCTCGTACTCGGCCGTCACGTCGATGTAGCCGTTACGGTGGTAGAACGATTTTACGCGCTCGATGTCCTCTTTGAGCACCTCTTCTTTTAAGCTGCCCGCGTTAAAGAGCCAGGCGGCCTTGGTCTTCATCAGCTTAAGGATGCGGCCGTCGGGAAACGCCTTGTTGCCTTCAACGAATATCTTTTTTATCTTGAGCCGCTTGCCTTCCACGACCGAGAATTTGACATTCGCCTTGTTGGTCGCCTTGTCGAGGTCAACCTGGTATTCCACGTGCGCCTGGCTGTAGCCCCGTTTTTCATAGAGGCCCGAGAGGGTCTTTACGTCTTCGGCGAGGTTGGGATAATCGAGGTACTGGGCTTCCTTGGACTTTAAAGACGCTTTCAATTTTTGCTCGCTCATGGCAAGGCGCCTGACGCCTGAAAAAACGATCTTCTCTATTATCGGCCTTTCCACGACCGCGATGACCACCTTGATGCCGTCCTTGAAAGGCTGCGTGTCTATCTTTATGTCGCTGAAGTATCCCAGGAGGTAAAGGCGCTTGAGGTCGTCGCTTGCGACGTTCTCAAGGTAGGGGGAGCCGACCCTGGTCTTCATCTTGGAAAGGATGATGTTGGTGCTTATGGCCTTGTTCCCCTGCACCTCGATGGCGGTGACAAGGGCCTCAGCCGATGGCTTGGGAACGTAGGGAGATTGGGGTTCGGCGCCCTGCTGGCTGTAGGCTGACAGCGGAATAAGTCCCAGCGACACGGCGATCAGCAGACACGATACTAGGAATTTTCTTTTGCGCATGTATTCAGTGTTGAAGTACGCTTAACAAGAGTATCAATTTTTTTAGTATAACATACTATGGCCCAAAAGCAAACAATTTTGTGGCCGCGGGCGCCGCGCATTTACTCGGGGGGAGCCATATTCTCGAACTTCGTGTACTCTTTCAGGAAGGTGAGCTTCATGGAACCCACGGGGCCGTTACGCTGTTTGGCGATGATGATCTCGGCGACCCCCTGGTTTTCCGGGGTCGGGCTGTAGTATTCTTCCCTGAGGATCAATACGACAAGGTCGGCGTCCTGCTCTATGGCGCCGGATTCCCTTAAGTCGGAAAGCTGCGGACGGTGGTCGGTGCGCGATTCGACGGCGCGGGACAGCTGGCTTATGCCGATGAGCGGGACGTTCAATTCGCGGGCCAAAGCCTTAAGCGACCGGGAGATCTCGGAGATCTCCTCCTGGCGGCTGTCGGTGGCGGGCTTCCCGCGCATCAGCTGAAGGTAATCCAGGAAAATCAGCTTGATGTCGTGCTGGGCCTTGAGCCTGCGCGCCTTGGCGCGAAGCTCCATCACGGAAATGGCGGGAGTGTCATCGATGAAAATGGGCGCTTCGGAAAGTTTGCCCGCCGCGGCGGTAAGGCGCGGCCAGTCCGACGGAGAAAGATAGCCGGTCCTGACCTTGTGCGCGTCAACCTTGGCGTGAGAACACAGCATCCTCTGCACCAGCTGTTCTTTGGACATTTCCAAACTGAAAAAGGCTATAGGGATCTTCTCTATCACGCCGGCGTATTCGGCAATCCCTAAGGCAAAGGCGCTCTTGCCCATGGAAGGCCTGCCCGCGACGATGATCAGGTCCGAGGGCTGAAGGCCGGCGGTCTTGATGTCGAAATCCACATACCCGGTAGGCACCCCGGTGACATGCGCTTTTTTCTGGTACAGCTTGTCGATGTTCTCGATGCTGTCCTTGATGAGGTCTTTCAGGTGCACGAGGCCGCCTTGAGGCTTCCTGTCCCTGACCTCAAAAATGAGGCGCTCGGCGTTATCGACGAGCTCATCGACGTTATTGTCGCCGTCGTAGCAGAGCGAGACGATCTTGGTGGAATTGGTGATCAGCGCGCGCAGTATGCTTTTTTCTTTTACGATGGAAACGTAATGGCGGATATTCGCGGAGGTGGGGACGGCGTTCACGAGCTCCGCGAGGAAGCTGGCGCCTCCTATCTGGTCAATGATGCCCTGGCGCTTGAGCTCGTTGGTCAGGGTGATGAGGTCGACCGCTTTGCTTTCGCCGTACAGGCCGGACACCACTTCGAATATTTTGCGGTGGGCGCTATTATAAAAGGATTCCGCCTCCAGCGTTTCCACGGCGACGCCGATGGCGTCTTCGTCTATCAGCATGGAGCCCAGCACCGCCATCTCAGCTTCAATATTTTGCGGGGGGACTATTTCTTTGATAACTTCCGGCATACGGGGAAAATGGTTAATTATTTCTTTACGATCCAAACCTTCACTCTCGCAGAGACTTCCGGATGAAGCTTAACCGCTACCTCATAGATGCCAAGCGCCTTTATAGGCTCATCAAGAGCGATGATGGACTTATCGATATCGTAGCCTTCGTCGTTCAAGGAGCGCGCGATGTCCTGCGCGGATATGGCGGCGTAGAGCTTCTCTTCCTCGTTGACCGCCATGGCTATGGTGATCGAGAGCTCGGCGAGCTTTTCCTTTAACGCAAGCGCCCCGGCCTTGACCTTTTCCGCCTGGAGGCCGCGTTTTTTCTTTTCCGCCTCTACCTTCCTGAGGTTGGCGCTCGTTGCCGCCATCGCCAGGCCGCGGGGCAGGAGATAATTGCTCGCGAAACCGTCTTTTACCTTTATCACGGAGCCCGCCTTGCCGAGCCCGTCCACGTCTTTACTCAGTATGATCTCCATATATGACCTCGCTTACATGCGCACGTAAGGAAGCAACGCGATGAAGCGCGCCCTCTTTATCGCCTCCGCGATCTTCCTCTGGTGCTTGGCGCAATTGCCGGTGGCGCGCGTGGAAACTATGGAACCCCGCTCTTTAATAAAGGATTCCAGCATTTTCACGTCCTTATAGTCTATGACCCTGTTTTTGTCCATACAAAAGCGGCATACCCTTTTTCTCGGGGGCAGAAACGACGCTTTTTTCGGTGCCCGTTTCGTCCTAACTCTCATTTGCCTTATCCTCGCTTTCTTCCATCCACGCTGCTTCAGTTGAAGATTGATTTTCCTGCGGTTGTTCGCTGTATTGTTCGGACGCCGCCCCCTTTGACTGGGGCGCTCCAAGGAATTGCACGCGCTCGGCCCTTACCTCTATGGTTGAGCGCTTGTTGCCGGCAGAATCTTCCCAGGAACGGGACTGGAGCCTGCCTTCGACAAGGAGCTGGCTGCCTTTATGCAAATACTGGTTGCAGGTCTCCGCCTGCCTGTCCCAGGCAACGGCGGTAATGAAACAGACCTCTTCCTTGGCTTCTCCGGCCTTGTCCTTGAACTTCCTGTTGACCGCCATCCTGAGGTTTACGACCGCGGTGCCCTGCGGAGTATAGCGCAGTTCGGGGTCCTTGGTAAGATTGCCTATCAGTAACACCTTGTTAAAACTAGCCATACGTCCCTCCTGCAAAAAAACGCGCCTGCGTTAAGGTTATTTATCGGCTTTTTCGTGGACAGAGATCAAGAGCCTCAGCAGATACTCGTTGAGCTTATAGGCGTCCTTAAGCTTTGAGACCGCCGCGGGGTCGATGCTGAAGTTCACCAGGTAATACACGCCATCCTGCTGCTTCTTGATCGGGAAGGTCATCTTCCTCTTCTCGGACCAGACCGCTGCCGAGGCAACAGAGCCGCCGTTCTTTACTATGGCGTCGTTTACCTGGCTGAAGAGGGCCTTTCTTTCGTCTTCCGAAAGGTCCGGCTTGATGATAAACATCGCTTCATACTTGTTCATCGCTTGCTTCCTTTCATTAAAGGTTCTCGTTTTTGTTAAATACGTTCATGCTATAGGCGACGCCCCGCGCAGCCCACGCCTCGCAGCAGCAGACCGAGCGCCGGACCGCTTCCTCTATCGCCTCTTTCTCTTTTTTCAAAAATTCCGACAGCACGTACCCGGCGGTATCTACCCGGCCGGAAGAAGGCCTGCCTATTCCCACCCGCAGCCGGCAGAACTCATTCGCGCCGAGTGACTCTATGACGGAGGCGATACCCCGGTGGCCGCCTGAAGAACCCCGCGGCCGTATCTTTATCCTGCCCAGCGCAAGGTCGAGGTCGTCGCAGACGACCAGAAGACCCTCGATATCTATTTTATATTTCTTGACCAGCGCGCTTACCGCCACGCCGGAGAGGTTCATGTACGTAAGGGGCAATGCCAGCACGAGCTGTTCACCGCCGAGTGAGACCCGGCAGCTAAAAGAAAGCCCGTCGCGCTCTTTCTTGAAAGAGCCCTTGCTCGCGCGCGCCAGCGCCTTTACTACGAGGAAGCCGGCATTATGACGGGAATTCGCATACAACCTGCCGGGGTTACCAAGCCCAACGATTAGTTTCATGACGCGGATAATCCTATTTGCCTTCCTTCTCTTGCTCTTCCTTGCCTTCGGCGGGCTCTTCCTTCTTTTCCTTGATGACCTCGGGCTCCTTCTTCTCTTCGCCTTCTAACGCTTCGGCGGGAGCTTCTTCCTTCATGGGCGCGGAAACGCTCAGGATAATGGATTCGGGGTCGTTTAAGACCTTTATGTTCGAGGGGGCCGCCAGGTCCTTGACATGTATGGAATCGCCTATCTTAAGCGCGCTTATATCGATCTCGAAGTGCTTGGGGATGTCCGTGGGCAGACACTCTACTTCTATTTCCCAGAGGATATGCTCTAACGAGCCGCCTTCCTGCTTGACGCCGACCGATTCGCCCTTCACCGCGACGGGAACGTTGACCTTGATCGCCTTGGTAAGGGAGATCTCGTTAAAATCAACGTGCAGTATGTCGCTTTTGACCGGGTCGTACTGGATCTCCTTGATCAGGCAGGACCGGGTTTTTTTCTTTTTATCGTCCTTGACCTTGAGGTTGATCACCGCGTTCTCGACATGGTGCTCGTGCACCAGCCTCAGCAACGCGCGGTGGCCGACCTTGATGGGGTAGGATTCCTTGCCATCGGCGTAGACTACCGCGGGGATGAACCCTTTTTTCCTTAAATCGGTCAGGCTTATCCTGCCTATCTCTTCCCTTAATTCCGCTTCTAAAATTATTTCTTCCATAGCAAGTGTCTTCCTTTCGTCTGTGTATGTGACCGCATACGCGTTAATCGAAGAGGATGCTGATCGATTCCTCGTTGTGTATCCTTTTGATGGCTTCTCCAAGAAGGTTTGCCACGGAGAGCACTTTGATCCTGGGGTGTTGTTTGTGGTCTGCCAGGGGGATGCTGTCGGTGATCGCCAATTCCTTTAAGTCCTTGCAGGCTTCAATGCGCTCTATGGCCGGCCCGGACAATACGCCGTGGGAGATCGCCGCGCGCACGGACTTGCACTTCGCTTTCTTGAGCGCTTCAACCGCCTCGATCAGGGAGCTGCCCGTCGCGACCAGGTCGTCGACGATGATGGCGTTCTTGCCTTCTACCTCGCCCAGGATATGCATGACCTCGGTCTTCTCGGGAGAGTCGCGGCGCTTGTCGATGATCGCTAAGCCCGCCGACATCCGCTTGGCGTAGGCCCGCGCCATCTTGATGCCGCCCACGTCGGGTGAGACCAGCACCAGGTCCTTGATATCCGACTGCGAAAAATATTCTATGAACACGCCGACCGCAAGGAGATGGTCGACGGGTATATCAAAAAAGCCCTGTATCTGGCCCGCGTGCAGGTCCATGGTAAGGATCCTGTCGGCGCCGGCGGTGGTCAGGAGGTTCGCCACTAATTTCGCCGTGATGGGAACGCGCGGCTGGTCTTTCCTGTCCTGGCGGGCGTAGCCGAAATACGGGACGACCGCGGTGATGCGGTTCGATGAAGCGCGCCTGAGCGCGTCCATCATGACCAAAAGCTCCATAAGGTTATCGTTGACCGGGGGGCAGGTCGGCTGCACGATGAAGACGTCTTTGCCACGCACGTTCTCGTCGATCTTGACCCGCACTTCCCCCTCGCTGAACCTGGTGACCAGCGCCTGGGCTGCGGGGACTTTAAGGTATTTACAGATCTGCCCGGTTAAGCCGGGATGCGCAGTACCGCTGAATATCGCTATCTTATTCATATCGGCCCCTCGTATAAAGTTGAGTGAACGTTATCTACGCGTCTTTAACGGCCTCGCGGGAACGCCCGCTACCGTCTGACCGTCGGCAATATTCCTGTTTTTGGTGACGACCGAACCCGCGCCGGTCCGCGCCCCCCTGCCGACGACCACCGGCGCCACCAGCACCGTATCGCAGCCGATGAACGCGTTGTCCCTGATCCTGGTGACGCTCTTACGCGAGCCGTCATAATTGGCGGTCACACTTCCGGCGCCGATGTTCACGGCGCGTCCGATGCGGCTGTCGCCTATGTAACCGAAATGTTTGGCTTGTGAACGGGGGCCGAGTTCCGAGCGCGAGACCTCAAGGAAGTTACCGACGCTTACGTCATCCTTGAGGCGCGTGCCGGGCCTCAGGCGGATAAAAGGACCTACCTTGCAACGAGCTCCAATTTTAACATTATTTTCTATCACTGTAAAGGGGTAAATTACGGTGTCGCGGCCTATCCTGGCGTTGAAACTTATGAACGCGGAAGCGGGGTCGATGATGGTAGCGCCGTCCACCATGATGCGCTCGTTGATCCTTTGTTGCATGATGGCGTTGGCTTTGGATAACTCCAAGCGGGAATTGATGCCCAGCACTTCATTGACGTCGGAGACCTCGACGCTCTCGATGAGGCCGCCTCGTTTGCGCAGGAGGCTGACGGCATCCGTAAGATAATATTCGCGCTTGCGGTTATTGGGACGGATGAGGCGAAGGGCTTTGATGAGGCTTTTTACGTCAAAACACATGATACCGGTGTTTATCTCCTTTATGTCCTTCTGGAAATCATCCGCGTCCTTCTCTTCCACGATACCCGAGATACAGCAATACTGGTCCCTGAGTATCCTGCCGTAGCCCCGGGGCTTTTCCAGAGAAGCCGTTAACAGGGTGACATCCGCATTGTTTTGCGTATGGCGGGCGATGAGCTCTTTGATGGTTTCTTTTTTAAGCAGCGGGGTGTCGCCGTAAAGCACCACCACCGTGCCCCTGAAATTCTTAAGTTGCGGGAGCGCCTGCTTTACCGCGTCGGCAGTACCGATAACCCTTTTCTGGATAACGACTTTCACTCCGGGAGTAATGTGCTTGGCGACATCTTCATGCCTGTATCCAAGGACCGCTATTGTTTTGGCGGCCTTGAGGTCCCTGACCAGGTCAAGCACGAAGCCAAGCATCGGCCTGCCGCACAAAGAATGCAGTACCTTGGGGAGCTCGGATTTCATCCGCTCGCCCTTGCCTGCAGCCAATATGATCACCGCGGTGTTTTTCATAGGTTTAGTTATGTTGTCTGCCTCGCGTAAGCGCTCGCAAATTTCCTCGCTACGCTCGGAAATTTACTTCGCACGCTTCGGCAGGCTTTTTGCGTAACAACACTGAGCGCCTGCAAAAAGCTCTTGCCCGGCAAGGATTCGAACCTTGACAGTCAGACCCAAATTCTGATGTGCTACCATTACACTACCGGGCAGGAAATATCACGCGCTTACAACAGTTAGAGATCGGCGTCCCCGTGCGCAGAAGGCTTGCCGCTCGTTCGCTCCTGGTCGTACGCTTCCAAGACTTTCTTCTGTAAATATTCCCTGAAGGCCTGTGTAATAGGATGGGCGATGTCTTTATGCTCGGACTGGGCGAAGGCCGCCGCCTCCTGGCCCGAAGGCGCCGAGGGCATAGGAAGCTGCCCGCCGCACTGGTTACAGAATTTAGAACGGGCTTCGTTCTTGAAGCCGCACTTGGGGCAGGGCTGCTTGACCTTGCGCGAAGGCATAGCGATGAACAGCTCGTTGGTGCCCTGTATCACCTTTATGTTCCTGACCACAAAAGCGTCGTCAAAGGTCACGGTCGCGTACGCCTTTAATTTTTTATCGGGCGACTCCCTTAAGAATATTTTGACTTCGGTGATATCCATATCTGCCTCCTCGAAAGTAACTGCTTACACTGTGCGCGCGACGAACACCCTCCAGGAAGAATGGCGTTCTAAAAGCCGCTTTCTCAGCGCCACGGCTTCCTTCCTCGCGGGGACGATACCGAAGACGGCCGGACCGCTCCCGGACATCAACACGGCCTCAACGCCTAACGCGGATAATTCATTCCTGGCAAGGGTCACCTCGGGATACAACCTGGCGGTGACCGGCGCGAGGCTGTTGAACAACGCCCCGCCGGCCAGGGGGAGCCCTTTTTTAAGCCTTAAGATTAATAGTTTAGCATTATATTGGGGGCTTGTCAACCTCGCATGGCTGTCCCAGGCGGCGTAGATAACGGGGGTGGAAACGTGCACGTTCGGCACTACCAGGACGTGCCACAGCCGCACGCCCTTAAGGCCGGACAGCGGCCGGACCACGTCGCCGCGGCCGCCCGCGGCGGCAAACGGCACATCGTATATAAAGAAGGCCGCGTCGCTGCCTAATTTTTTCGCCATGGAAACGAGCGCGCGGGTTGAGAGGTTGAGTTTCCAGAGGGCATTGAGCCCCCGCAGCACGCCGGCGGCGTCGCTTGAGCCTCCGCCCAAACCCGCACCTATGGGGATACGCTTCAGTATCCGTATGGAAACGCCCCGCGTGACCCGGCACGTATCCCGGATGAGTTTGGCGCTGCGGAACGCAAGGTTAGAGGCGTCATCCGGCAGCCCGGGGCTATCGCTGGTTACCTCGATCCGGGGAGAGGCCAGCGGGCGCAGGACGATCTTGTCGCAAAGGTTTATCCTTTCAAAGACCGTTTCAAGCTCGTGAAAGCCGTCGGGGCGTTTTGTACGTACGTTAAGGTACAGGTTTATTTTGGCGGGGCAATCGACGGTCAACGAACGCGGGGAACGCGAAGAAGAAAAAGATTTGTAGTGCATTGCCTTAACCGGCTATACGTAACGCTGCCTTTTCTATATCTGCCGCGGTAAGGTTATATTCCTTCAGGAGCTCATGGGGCTCTCCCGACTGGCCGAACCTGTTGCGCACGCCCACGCGTATCGCTTTCAGGGGCGCGTGTTCCGCGAGCACTTCATCGACCGCGGACGCAAGGCCGCCGACGATGGTATGCTCTTCGCAGACGACCATCCCCTTACTGTAGGAGGCCGCCTCGAGGATAGCCTTTGTGTCCAGGGGGCGTATGGTGTGCATATTGAGGAGCCCCGCGCGCACGCCCTTTTTGGCGAGGCTTTCAACCGCTTGCAGCGCCTCGGCGACCATGATGCCGCAGGCGATGATGGTGACATCTTTACCTTCGGCCATCGTTTGCGCTTTCCCGAACTGAAAAGGCTCAAGCGCAGGCAGCGTGGGGACCTTGGGCCTGCCCAGCCGTATATAAAACGGCCCCTTTGTGACGGCCGCGGCGTTCACCGCCTCGGCGGCCTGCGGGCCGTCGCAGGGCACGATGATGTGCATATTGGGTATTACCCGCATCAGCGCGATGTCCTCCAGCGCCTGGTGGCTCGCGCCGTCGGGGCCGACGCTGACGCCGGCGTGGGTGGCGACTATCTTGACGTCGAAATTATTGTAGGAGACGGTGTTCCTTATCTGGTCCCAGGCCCTTCCCGTCGCGAATATCGCGAACGTCGAAACGAACGCGATCTTGCCGCAGCTGGCGAGGCCGCTTGCCACGCCCATCATGTTCTGCTCCGCCACGCCGACGTTAAAGAAGCGCTCCGGGAATTCCCTGGCAAATAAGCTGGTGCGCGTGGAGCTGGAGAGGTCGGCGTCAAGCACCACCACGTCCTTGTTGCGCTTGCCCAGTTCGACCAGGGTCTTGCCGTAGACGTCACGCTGGTAGAGTTGTTCCATCTATTGAAGCTCCCTTAATGCGGTGCCGGTTTCTTCTGTGGTGGGGGCGCGGCCGTGAAAATCCACCACGTTCTCCATGAATGAAACGCCCTTGCCTTTGATGGTGTGGGCGATGATGACCGAAGGCCTTCCCTTTGTTTCCTTTGCCGCGTCGTAGGCCGAGAGGATCTGCGCCATGTCGTGGCCGTCTATTTCCAACGCGTGCCAGCCGAACGCCTCCCATTTCGCGATGAGCGGCTGGAGGTTCATGACGTCCTTGACTTTCCCGTCGATCTGAAATCCGTTATGGTCTATGATGGCGCAGAGGTTATCGCGTTTGAAGTGGCTTGCCGCCATCGCCGCTTCCCAGACATTGCCTTCCTGTATCTCGCCGTCGCCCATAAGGCAATAGACGCGGTAATCCCTGTTATCGAGCTTTGCCGCAAGGCTCATTCCCACCGCTACCGATAATCCCTGGCCCAGAGACCCCGACGCGACGTGCACGCCCGGCGTGCGGCGGTCAGGGTGGCCCTGCAGGAGCGAACCGAGCTTACGCAAGGTCCAGAGGCGCTCAACGGGAAAATAACCCGATTCCGCCAGCACCGCGTACAGAAGAGGGCAGCAATGGCCTTTGGAGAGATGGAAACGGTCGCTTCCGGCGGCGTGGGGGTTTTTGGGGTCGTGGCGCATCACCGAGAAATAGAGCGCGGTGACCAGGTCCGTCGCGGAGAGGCTTCCCCCGGGATGGCCGGAACCCGCCTTCGCCAGCATCTGCACTATGAGCCGGCGGACCTGTTTTGCTTTTGCTTCTAATCCCTTTATTTGAACATCGGAGTAGGCCATGTTAACGTTATTGTTCCTTCGTATCCAGGCGGTCCAACTTTTCCCTAACCTTGCTTTGGGAGGGGTCGAGCTTCCAAGACGCCTGCCAGTTCTTTTTGGCGTTTTCAAGGTCCTTGAGCGCGAAGTAGGCGTCCCCTAAATGGTCCAGTATCACCGGGTCCTCAAGCAACGTCGAGGCCTTCTTTAAAACCTTGAGCGCTTCTTCGGGCTCACCCTGCTTGAAATAAAGCCATCCCAGGCTGTCGACGTAGGCGCCGTTCTCGGGGTCCATCTCAACGGCCCTGCGTATCATCTTGCCCGCTTCATCCAGCCGCTGGTTGCTTTCCACGTAGATATACCCGAGGTAGTTCAGCGCCTCGGGGTAATCGTATTTTATTTCCAGGGCTTTTTTGAGCTCCCCGATCGCGCGGGGCCTGTCCTTCTGTTCGTCATAGATGTTGGCGAGGTAGAAATGCGACTCGCTGTCATCCGGCGATAAGCCGAGTATCATCGTGAAGGTGCTCTCGGCCTCTTTGAGCTTCTTCTGCCGCAGGTACACCGCGCCAAGGCTCTTTAAGATATCGACGTTTTTCGGCTCGAGTTTTGAAGCGTTCTTAAGCGCGATCTCGTATTCCTGGGTGGCGAGCTCGTTTTTGTCCTGGGAAAAGTAAAGGAGCGCGAGGATCGCGTGGGGTTCTACCGCCTCGGGGTTGAACTTGACCGCCAGGCTCAACTCGTTTATGGCGTTGGGGAAGTCGTTCTTTTTGAGGTAATCAAGCCCCAGGTTCAGGTGGATGACCGGGTTTTTGTAGTCAAACCTTAAGGCTTTCTTGTATTCCCGGATGGACGCATCGGACTCGCCGCGCCGCTCGAAATATCCTCCCATGATGAAGTGGCTCAAGGAGAAGGATAACCTTTTGTCGAGCGCGCAGGCGTCCTGACGCGCGCACAGGAAGCTCACGGAGCAGAAAACAAGGAGCAACAATCCCGTTCTGGACACAGAGACCATATAGTAAACGTAAGGGAAAGACCCTTAGGTTAACCCCACTTGCGTTTCTTCAGGTGGCGAAGACGACGACGCAGCTTTTTTCTCTTATGCGTCTTGATCTTCTTTCTTTTTCTTTTTTTCCCACAAGGCATGCGTATTCCTCCGGATACCGTATCGTGCTAATATATCACTTTATTGAGCGGGTATTCGATGATCCCTTCCGCGCCCGCGTATTTCAACGCGGGGATCAGCGTGCGCACTATCTTCTCGTCGATGACCGTGTCGATGGCGAACCAGCCGGTATCCGAGAGGCCCGAAACGGTGGGCTTCTTCAGCGCCGGCAGGAGCGCGAGCACTTTTGAAAGGTCGTTCTTCCTGACGTTCATCTTGATGCCGACTTTGGCTTCGGCGGCGATGGCGCCCTGTAAGAGCACCGCGATCTGCTCCATCTTGCTTTTTTTCCACGCGTCTTTATAGGAGCCTTTATTGGCAATGAACTGCGTGGTCGACTCGCAGATGGTGGCGATCTCCACCAGCTTATTGGCGCGAAGGCTCCTGCCTGTTTCGGTGAGCTCCACGATCGCGTCCACCAGGCCGGAGCTGACCTTTACTTCGGTCGCGCCCCAGCTGAACTCCACGTCCACCTTGACCTTTATTTTCTGAAAGAACGCCTTCGTAACGCACACCAGCTCCGTGGCTATGCGCTTGCCGGCCAATTGGCGGGGGGAACTGATGCCTGAGTTCTGCGGCACTGCCAGGACCCAGCGCACCTTATTCAGCCCCTGCTTGGCGTAGACCAGGTCGGTGACCCGCGCGACGCTGGAGGCGTTCTCCAGTATCCAGTCATTGCCCGTGATGCCGCAATCGAGCGCGCCGTCCTGCACGTAGCGCGACATCTCCTGCGCCCTTAACAGTATGGGCTCTATCTCGGGATCATCGATAGAAGGAAAATAAGAGCGCTCGGAAGGAAGCGAAACGTTGAAGCCGGCCTTCTTGAACATCCGAAAGCTCGCCTCCTGGAGGCTGCCCTTGGGTAACCCAAGCCTGAGTACTTTTTGTTTCATCGGCAATATTGTATAGTAATGTTGCAGTGATTAGCTGTACATGTGGCTCCCAGACACTTTGACTATTATATAGGCTCAATAATATTTTGTAAAGAAAAAATTGAAATATCCCCAGTTTTGTCTATAATGGAGCTTTAGCGGCTACACCCACAAGGAGGCAACCCCAATGTTCAAGATACTCCATAATAAAAAGATCCAGAAAAAGATATGGTTCGTCCTGGCGATAGTGATAGTCCCCGCTTTTGTGCTCTGGGGTTCCGGCAGCCTGACGCGCAGTCAGAAAGAGGGCGCGGGCGCCGGCCACAGGATGTTCGGCAAAACGGTCTCCGCCGAAGACTTCGATAACGCGATGCAGGCGGTAAAGAACACCCTGATCATGCAATACGGGGAGGATTTCTCCCAGATACAACAGATGCTCGGCAATAACCTGGAACCGATGGCATACGTCAGGCTCCTGTTGCTTCGCGAGGCGAAGAAAAGGAAGATAAAAGTGGACGACGCGGCCGTGATCGGCTTCATCCAGCGCATCCCGCTCTTTGAAACCAAGGGCGCCTTTGACAACAAAGCGTATACCTATATGCTCACCTACGTGCTGCGCACCCAGCCGCGCATCTTCGAAGAACAGATGCGCCAGAACCTCGCGCTCGGTAAGCTCTCCGAAGAAATCACCAAAGGCGTTACCGTGACGGACAAGGAAGTCAGGGACGCCTACGAAAAAGAGAACAGGCAGATAAGCGTGTATTATATCGCGGCACTCCCGGCCGATTTCTCTAAAGGCGCCAGCGTTTCCGAAGAGGAATTAAAGGACTATTTCGGCGCGCACGCAATCGACTTCAAGCAGCCCCCCTCCTACAACCTGGAGTACGCGTTGCTTGCGCCCGATACGATGAACGAGGCCCTGGAGCGCATGAACAAAAAAGAAGACCTTTCCAAAATCGCCAAAGACCTCGGCCTCACCGTAAAAGAGACCGGGCTGTTTGGCCAGGCCGACGCCGTGCCGGGCATAGGCTGGTCGCCGCAGATAGCCGAAGCGGCAGGAAAACTCAAAATGGGCGAAACCGCGGGCCCTTTACAGGCGGATAAAAACTACTACCTCATAAAACTGAAAGAGCAAAAAGAAGCCTATGTGCCCGCGTATGAAGACGCCAGAGAAAAAGTAACAGACGTACTGATACGGCAGAAGGCGCGCTCACTCGCCAAAGACAAGATAGACGCGTGCCTGAAACTGATGCAGGAAAGGTCAAACGCGAACCCCGCCAAGCCGGTCGATTTCGACGCGATGGCCAAAGAAACGGGGTTAAAATCAGCGGCAACCGGCTCGTTCTCCGACGGAAGCTACATAGAAGGCATAGGCGCCTCGGATACCTTTTTCGCGGCGGCGAAGGACCTTAAAGAGAACCAATTCAGCGCCGCGATCGCCGAGCCTTCAGGCTACTACATCGTCAAATTAAAGTCCTCGACCCCTATCGATGAGGCAAAATTCGAAACCGAAAAGGAAGCGTTCGCGAAGAAACTGCTCCTGCAGAAGAAAGAAGATTTTTTTTCGCGGTTCGTGATCGACCTGGAAAAGAAAGCGAAGGCGGGTTAACTTACTTTGATGGCGTTCACCGGGCAGGAATCAGCGATCTCTTTGAGGTTATGCGCCGCGCAGACCTGCGCCTTGACGTGCGCGATACCGTCTCCCTCCACCTGAAATACCTCGGGGCAGCCCTGCTCGCACAAACCGCATCCCACGCACGTAGAAACATCAACGGTAACTTTTGACATGGCTTGTCTCCTTTGCCGCTGTGTACTTCTTTACGCGCTATTCTCCGCTTCTATCTTCAGATTATAACGCGCTATATTATTATCCGCTATTGCCTGGATGAGCTTTACCTGCTCGGGGTTATTGAGCAGATGCTTGAACCTGCCCTGGGTCTTCAGGTATTCCTCTACCGGAAGAGGCTTGATCTTCCTCTGGGCGCTCAAGGCGCCGTTCTCATATTCGAACAAAGGATACAGCCCTGTCTCGACCGCAAGCTTTGCCACCTGGGTAGTGAGCGAAGAGTCGTGGCGCCAGCCAAGGGGGCAGGGGACGTGGATCTGGATGTACTTGGGCCCTTTTATGGAAACCGCTTTTTTCACCTTGCGCTGCAGGTCAGGGATGAAGGCGGTCGAGGCGGTAGCCACATACGGTATGCCGTGGGCGCGCGCTATCTCGGGCATGGGCTTCTTGGGCCTGATATTGCCGAGTGAGGCGCTGCCGATGGGGCTGGTGGAGGTATTGGAGCTAAAAGGCGTGAGGCCGCTGCGCTGGACGCCGGTATTCATGTACGCCTCATTATCATAACAGACATAGAGTATGTCGTGGCCGCGTTCAAGCATGCCCGATAACGCCTGCAAACCGATATCGGCGGTGCCGCCGTCGCCTCCCTGCGCGATGACGTTAACGCCGTCTTTCTTACCTAAATATATCAAGGCCGCTTCCACTCCTGAAGCGACTGCCGAGGCGTTCTCAAACAGGGAATGTATCCAGGGGACCTCCCAGGCTGACTCCGGGTATTTGGTGGAAAAGACCTCCAGGCAACCGGTATTATTGGCTACGATGGTATTGGGGCCGCTGGCGTCAATCACCAGGCGCGCGGCGAGGGACTGGCCGCAGCCGGCGCACGCGGTATGGCCCGGGGCAAACAGGAATTTATTCATAGGTATCCTTTAATAATTCCGGTTTCAGGTCGATAAACTCGCTTCTTTCTTTGGCGGTGAGCATGCTGAACATCTCCCTGACGGAATTCTTGGTGATATCGCGGCCGCCGAGGCCGGCGACAAAGCTGGAGATAACCTCCGGTTTTTTCTTTTTGCCGAAGAACACCGCTTTTATTTCGGCGGACAAAGGCGCGAACGAGCCTAACGACACCGCCTTGTCAAGCACCCCCACTTTGGGGATGGCCTTCAACGCTTCATAGATCTGCTGGGCGGGAAAAGGCCTGTAGGAAACTATTTTCAGGAGCCCTACCTTCTTGCCCTTGTCCCTTAACTCATCCACCACGTCCTTGACCGTGCCGCAGACAGAGCCCATTGCCACGATCACCCGCTCGGCGTCCTTGACGCGGTATTCCTCGATAAGGCCGTTATACGTCCTTCCAAATACTTTGGAGAACTCCGCGGTGATCTTGGGCAGCAACGTGAGGACGTGCTTGTGGGTCTCCTGGATGGCGTAACGGGTTTCTATATAATAATCGGGATCGGCCAGCGGCCCCAGCGTCATAGGATTATCGACGTCGAGCTTGTAGAGCGCGTGGTAGGGTGGCAGGAACTTATCGGCCTGCTCTTGAGTAGGCATGTCCACGGTCTCGATGCCGTGGGTAAGGATAAAGCCGTCCATGCAGACCATGACCGGCAGCATCACGCTTTTGTCCTCGCCGAGGCGATAGGCCATCAAATGGAGGTCGACGACTTCCTGGTTATCTTCCGCGTACAGCTGTATCCAGCCTGCGTCGCGAAGCGACACGGAATCCTGCTGGTCGTTCCAAATGTTGATCGGGGCGGAGATCGCCCTGTTGGCGCAGGTCATCACTACCGGCAGGCGCATCCCGGCGATATTGAAGACGACCTCGGCCATATAGAAGAGCCCCTGCGAACTGGTGGCGGTGTAGGAGCGCACGCCCGTCGCGGTAGAGCCCAGCACGACCGACGCGGCGGAATGCTCGGATTCCACGTTGACGAACTGCGAGTTAAGCGCGCCGTCCGCCACGAACTGGGCGAGCTCTTCGACAATATGGGTCTGGGGAGTGATCGGGTACGCCGAGATGACCCCGGGCTTGCATAATTTGACCGCTTCCGCGACCGCGCGAGAACCTTCTAAGAATTCTTTCATCTATTCTTTCTCCCCTTCTTTGATCATCAGTATGTCTTTCTTGGGACAGATCAGCGCGCAATCGCCGCAGCCTTTGCAGTACGAATAATCGCAATGGTAGGTGTTCTTTTCGGCGCCTTCGACGCAGCCTTCCGGGCAAACCAACACGCACAGCTTGCAGCCGATGCAATCCTTCTGGAGGAATTTCGGCTTCAGCTCGACGCGCCAGGAGCCTGTCTTATTCTTTTTGCTTGAACCTGATTTTACCACGAGCGGACCGAACATTATACCTCACTTGTTTTTGATAAAGGCGTAGCCTTGCCTTACCGCCTCGATATTTGCGTCCTGGGCTTTTCCCGAGAATCTTTTCTTGACCGCTTCGACGACGGCCTCGACGTCCAACTCGCCCGTAGCCGCGACATAGGCGCCCAAAAGGGCGGTGTTGCCCAGGGGCCTGCCGATGGTCTTAAGCGCGATCTCGTTGGCCGGCACCACGAAAACTTTCTGCGTGGGCTTTACCTTGGGGACTTCCTGGTCCGCCTTGCCGTTGATGATGGCAACGCCTTTTTCCTTGAGGCCGGAAAAACAGTTAAAGCCGCGCATGAGCGTCGGATCCACGATGAGCACGTAATCCGGCTCGTAGATCTGACTGCGCAGGCGCACGGGCTTTGCATCCACTCTCACGAAGGCGTTCATGGGCGCGCCCATCCTGGCCGCCCCGAAATGCGGGAAGGCGTAAGGGTACATGCCCTTCAGGAAATACGCGTTGCCCAGGAGGCTTGCGGTAGTGATCGCGCCTTGTCCGGCGCGCGCGTGAATTCGGATCTCTCTCATAAATTTACCCGCTCCTTAATTATTGGTAAATCATCCCGAAGCGTGCGATGCAAATTTTAAAAATTTGCGAGCGTTTACGCGAGGGATACGATTCAACCGTATCAAAACCCATTTATATTATAACCATTAGCTAACTTTGTCAAACAATTTATTTTTGTTCCTCGCGCACACGCCCTCACGTCAGGCCGGGCGCGTTAAAGCCGGTGATCTCTTTCATCTTCTCGGCGGCTACCTCCTGCGACCGCTTGATCGCTTTTGCAAGGGCGTCCTTGACCGCCTGCTCAAGCGCCGCGCAGTCAAGCGCCTTGAGGTCTGCCGTGATCTTTACGCCTTTTAGTTCCTGCGAGCCGTTCATGGTCAGCCTGATTATGCCGTCTGAACTCTGGACGTCAAAGACGGTGTTCTCAAGCTGGCGCTTCATCTCCTGCATCTTCTTTTGCATCTCCATCAACGATTTAACCTTGTCGAACATGGCCTATCCCTTTCTTGCGCGTTATACGTTTTCCCTGGTGAGCTCTCCCTTGGGGCCGATCTCCACTATTTCCTTTATATCCACCCTGAAGATCGCGAACCTTTCCGGCATGCCCAGCTCAAAGTTCAAAGACGCCTTTTCCCGTTTCACGCCTTCGATGATGCGCTTGACGGACAGGTGTATCTCGCGTTCCCTTAACTCCTCAAGCAGCTGCTGGAACGCTGTACCCTTGTCGATGATCTCAACCATACCGTTGACCTGGTAGCCCATCAGGGCGTCGACGTCCATGAAGGAAAGCGAAGCCTGGGGGTTTACCTTGAGGTTCTCCCAGGTCCTTGAGAGGCTGTAGTCGACCAGGTAGATGCAATTGTCCTGGACCTTGAGCAGGAGCTTGGGCGCGGCGTTGGGCCTGCCCTCGAAATCGCTGGTCGCAACGCTTATGAATTCCCTGCCCTTTAAAAACTCGGCTATCTTCCTGGTGAGCATGTCAGATGTCCTTTATTTCCATATCGCGAAGGACGTTGCCGAAGGCGTCGTTGAAATCGTAGACGTCCTTAAAATCCTCCAGGGTGTCGGTTTCGCTCCTGGAGAGGAGCTTTTTATCTATCATGTTGAAGACGATGGCGCCGAAATCCTGCGTTTTGGTAATGCCCCAGTGGCGTAAGACCGTCCGGGCCATGACGCCGTACTGCGCGATGGCGAATTCCCGGATGCCCTCAAGGAGCTCCCTGCCGGTCACGTGCGCCTGGCGCTTGAGCTTGTCCTGGGTAACATGCAGCGCCTGCAGCAGGAACTCGTAGGCGTCGGGCTTATAGCGTTTGTCCAGCCCGCATATCTCTTCCACGACCGTGTAAAAATCCCTTTTCTCTTCCATTTAAAATCCTAAGGCTTCATTGACCAGGACCACCTCCAGCCTCCCGGGGGCGGCCTCGGCTTCGATGACCAGCACCTGACAGCACATCCTTTTGTACTCGTTAAAAAGACAGATATCTTTGCGGCATACGCCGTCCTTAAAACAGGGGGTATTCCAGTCAAGGCGCTTGCAGTTAAGCGGCGTGGCGTATTCCCTCGCCCTCGCGAGCGCCTTATCGAGGGAGTCGCAGAGCTTATTTACGCCGCAGACGATAATGGCGTGTCGCGCGCCGGAAACGCCGGCGGTCCTGTTGCCGAAGGCGCTGAAAAATACCAATTCCCCCGTGGCCGATACCGCATTGGCGCTGGCAAGATAATACTCGGCGCCTGCGCCCTGCCTTCTTAGCTCGAGATTCTCCTGCCTGGTTATCCCGGCCTTATATTGGTTATAAACCCTATTGCCCCTGGATTCAAGGTTTTTTATTATTTCCAGTTCGTCAAGGGTCCGGGAGCCGCTGATGCCTATCGTGGCGGATATAGGGACGAGCTCAAGGAGCTTGGCCCGCGCCTCGTCCCTGTTCTCGCAAAAAAACGCCCCTATGTTCCTTTTTTGCCAGGCCTTGATCAACCTTTGAGCTTTTTCAACCATTCTATCAAATAATAAATGCGGGAGAGAACCGTCCCCTGGGGGAGAAACGTCCCCTGGGAGAGAACCGTCCCCTAAGTTTTAAGCTGGCGCGCCAGGGAAGCCTTTAATTTTTTTAGCCCCGCGCTGACGAGGACCGGGTACGCGTAGCGCGAACGCAACTCCAGGAGCACCCGGGGGAACCGGGAAAGGTTATCCTTCGCATACGCGCGGACGCCGGATAAAGGCGGCGGCTCATACACTGCCTTGCCTCGTTCGATGACCTTCACCAAAAGAGGCTCGCCCTTTATTTTTTCATCCTCCAGCGCCAGCACGTCTTTGAGGAATTTCCCTTTTCCATCCTTCATCCGGAACACCTGCTTCCTGCCCGGGTACGTGGCCTTGCCTTTGCTAAGCTTCATCGTGGGAAGGAAACCGCCTTGTGGGCCGGTGACCTCGCATATCTTATAAATCACGTCCATGAACGGCGCGTCGGCGCTGACGCCCATATTCGTGCCCACGCCGAAGCTGTCCACCGGGGCGTTACGCGAAAGTATTTTTTGTATCTTATATTCGTCAAGGTTGCCGCTGGCAAAGATCTTTACGTACGGTAAGCCGGCCTCATCAAGCGCCCCCCTCGCGAAGCGCGAGAGCGCGACGATATCGCCTGAGTCAAGGCGTATGCCGGCGAGCGCGTGGCCCTTTTTTTTAAGCGTAAGCCCCGCGGCTACGGCGTTACGAATGCCTTTCTTCGTAGTATAGGTATCTACCAGAAGTATTGACTTCCCGGGGAACGTCTCGCAGTACGCCCGGAAACTTTGCGCTTCGTTCTCAAACGACATGACAAAAGAATGCGCCATGGTGCCGGCGACAGGCACGCCGTAGGACTTACCGGAAAGCACGTTGGAGGTGCCGCTAAAACCGGCGATGTAAGAAGCGCGCCCCGCTTTTATCGCCGCGTCAGAGCCGTGGGTCCTGCGCAGGGAGAAATCGAACACCTGCCTGCCGGAAGCCGCGGTTACCACGCGCGAAGCTTTGCTGGCGATCATGGTCTGCAGGTTGATCGCGTTCAAGAGGAAGCTTTCCAGTATCTGGGCCTGGATGAGCGGCGCGGTCACGCGCAAAAGCGGCTCGTTCGCAAAACACACGGTGCCTTCTTTCATCGCCCATATATCGCCTTTGAAGCTGAAACCCGACAAGTACGCAAGGAACTCTTCGGAAAATAGTTTCAGGCCGCGTAAGTACCCGATATCCCCTTTTTCAAAACGTAACGCCTTTACATAGGCCAGCGCTTCCTGCAGGCCGCAGGCAACAAGGTAGGAACGGCAGGAAGGCATCCGCCGCACGAAGAGCTCGAACGTCGCGAAGGCGCGCCTGCGGTAGCGGAAATAACACTCGGCCATCGTCAACTCATAGAGATCGACGAGTAACGAACGCGCTGCGGTCACGGGGTACCCTGGGACGTTAATTTTTTGTAGTCCCGGGGGAAGGAATGGCCTTTGTAGCGGGTGGCCCCTGCCGCATCGATCAGGATATAGGTCGGCACGCCCAGGACCTCGTATGATTCGGTCACCGAAGAATCCTCGTCCAGATAGATGGGGAACGTCAGGTTGTGGCTCTTGGAGAAGCTTAAGACTTTTGCCGCGGATTCCGCGACATCTATCGGCAGAACCTCGACGCCTTCCTGTTTTAACACCGCGTACTGGCTATTGAGCAACGTCAATTCCTTGCGGCAATAAGGGCACCAGGTCGTAAAAAAGAACAATATCGCGTTCTTGCCTTTGAGGGAGGAAAGTGAAACCTTCGCCCCTCCTAAATCGGTGACGCTTAGATCCTGCGCGAACGCAGTCCCCGCGCACGCCAGCGCCACGAGCGCGCCGCACATTATTTTCTTTAACACATTAACCTCCCGGCTTGAAAAATGAAATATTCTCCGACGGCTATCATGATAAAGCCGCTCGCCTTTCTTAAGCGCATGATCCAGACCTCTGACTTTGTCATATGAAGCACGATACTGCCGAAGGTGCCTGTAAGGATGAGCAATGACCCCATGCCGATGGCGAAGACGAACAATAACGACGCCCCGTAAAAAACATTCTGCCTGCTCGCCACGTAGATGAGGACCGTCCCCAATACAGGGGCAGTGCAGGGGCCGGCTATTAATCCGGAGACCAGCCCCAGCAGGAAAACAGAAAGATAGCCGCCCGTGCGCCTGATCTTATTATGCAGGTATAAGCCTGCTTTTATATTGAAGAGATCAAAAAAAGACAGCCCCGCAATGATACAGGCGGTGCCGACGATCAAATACGGTATGGGGTTCGCGGCAATCTGGCCGAACAGCCTGCCCGTGAGCGCGGCAATAAGGCCTAACGCAGAATACGTGACCGCCATACCGAAGACATACACCAGGCTTAAACAGAGGCCTTTGAGGCGCGAAGCCCCGGCCTGTAAGCCGATAAAACTCAAGGTCACCGGGATAAACGGGTACACGCAGGGCGAGAAACCGACTACCAGGCCGCCGAGAAACACGCTAATATAACCTATGGAGCTAGCTTGTGGATTCATCTATCCAGTCAAGATACTTTTTGTTGCCCGCGATAATGGGAAGCGCGATCACCTCGGGCGCCTCGTAGCTGTGCAGGGAAACGACCGTCTTTATCAGGCGGCGCAGAAGGCCCTTTTTGGTCTTGATGACCAGGAGCGCTTCGCGGGCTTTGTCTACCTTACCCTGCCACCAGAAGAAAGAATCTACTCCGTCAACGATATTGACGCAGGCGGCAAGCTTTTCCTTTAAAAGCCCCCTGGCGATCTTTTGGGCTTCCTTCCTGCCGGAGGCGGTGACAAACACTACCGTATACATCCTATTTAGCCTTTATCGTTTTGACCAGCCGCGCTACCCTCTGGCCCAACCGGCCGCACTGCTTCATGACCCTGTCGTCGGGCGCGCCGATAGAAACCGGGCCGTAGTGGTCGCCCTGGTGGTCACCCTGGATAATCATACCATGGATAAGCATCGCGTTCAAGATATCCAGGATCGTGGTCTCGTTGCCGCCGCCGATATTGGCGCTGGAAGAAAAGGCGGCGCCTACTTTGCCGTCGAGTTTCCCGTGCAGGCGCACCGAATCATCGAGGAGCTTCTTGACCTGGTGGGCCATAGTCCCGTAATAGGTAGGCGAACCGATGAGCACGGCGTCGGCTTCCAGCATGTCTTCGGGCCTGGAGTCTTCCACGGGTTTCAGGCTCACTTCCACCGATTCCTTGACTAAGGCCCCGGCGATAAGCTCTGCCATCTTTTTGGTGTTGCCGCTTTTTGAATAATACATGATAAGGACTTTTGCCATAGCGCCTCCTGGAAGTTTATTTCAGCATCAGGACCGACAGTATCCGGCCGCATCCCGCGCGTTCTTTGCGGTAAGAGAAAAAATCATCGTTTTCGCACGACGTGCACACGCCTGAATCGAACATGTTCATATCATTGACGCCCGAATCAAGAAGCTGCTTCCTGTTGACGGCAACAAGGTCAAGGTAATGCCGGCCTTGCCGCTCAACGCAGCCGCCGGGGAAATGGTCCTTGAATTCTTCACCCACCTCATAGCAGCACTGGCGTATGGCGGGACCGAAGCCGGCGTAGACATTGCGCGCCTTTGTGCCGAAGGCGTATTTCATGGCGATAAGGGTCTTACGCGCTATGTTGTCCTTTGTCCCGCGCCAGCCCGCGTGCGCTAATCCTATCGCCGGCGTCCTGGGGTCATAGAGGAACAGAGGCAGGCAGTCGGCGGTACATACCGCCAGGGGCACATCTTTTTCGGCCGTAATGAGCGCGTCGGTGGCGGAAAAGGCCGTGTCGTAGGACAAAGCCCCCTTGCCTTTATCCTCCCAGCTCACCCATCGCACAGAGGCCGCGTGCACCTGCTTCGCGCACACCAGGTCAAGGTAATCTATGCCCATACCGGCGAGGAAGTATTTGCGGTTTTCCAAAACTCCCCGCGTATCGCCGTAGTTAAGCGACATGTTCCCGTGGTAACGGCTGCTGAAGGCGCAGGCGAGCCCCGAGCGTAAAAGGTCGGCGAATAGAAAAGACGGCGCTTCTTTTAAAAGCATGCTCTCACTCATCGGCTACCTCCACTGATTTATCCCGCGCCTTTTCGCCTTGCGTTATCCGCAGGCGGTATTTCTTTACCTTCAGGTGCTTTGCCAGCACTTTTATCAGCTGGGCGTTGGCGAGGCCTTCCTGCGCGGGGCTGGTCAGATACACCTTCAGCCTTGCGTGTTCTTCCTTCACCATCTCCCTGCTTGCTTTCGGGACAACGCGGACTTTCAAGATCATTTTTTCAAAGCGGTCCTGTACGCGTCAAGGATGCTGTAGATGCCCAAGCCAATGATGCCAAGCAGCCCCGCGATAAAGAACGCGACACCGTAACGTAAGACCTCAGGCGAGGCGACCTTACCCAGGAACCAGGCGCCGATGGCAATACTGCCCAGGATGAAAATAAGCAACACTATCGCCGACGCCGACATTAACAGGAGGCCTTTGGCGATCTGGCCGTTGTAGAGCTGGCCCAACCCGTTAAAGACGAAGGAAAGCACCGCCGCGAGGCCCGGGTGGTTTTTTACGCATGGCTCGGCCATCTTCAGCGCTCCTGTTCTTTCGGTTCCAGCTGCGGCGCCTGCGCGGCGGAAGCCAGCTTGTCGCCTGCTTTGATCAATTTTGTTTTTGCCTCGTTATATTTTGACTGGGCGTTGGAGAGGTGGCTTCCGAGCACCTCAAAGTCGTCCTGGAACTTCTTAAAATCTATCTGCACCCTGCCGAGGTCCGCGAAGATCTTCTGGATGTTGCGCTGGATATTCACCCCGCGCAGGCCGTAGAGGATGGCCTGCAAATACGCGTAAAAGGTATTGGGAGAGACGAAGATGATCTTTTTTGACTTCGCGTAGGCGCTTAGCTCGTCGTCCTTGGAGATCTCGTAATACACGGCTTCCGCCGGGATGTACATCAGCGCGAAGTCGAACGTCCCTTCGTCGGGCAGGATATACTTGGAGGCGACCTCATCGACGCGCTTCTTTACATCGCGGACAAAAGCGCGAAAGAGCGGCTTTTTCTCATCGGGCGTGGCTGCTTCGGAGGATTTCCTGAAGTTCTCAAGGGGGAACTTGGCGTCGATGGAGATAAGGTGCTGGCCGATGACGATCGCCGCGTCGGCGATATCGCCGCTTTTGAAACGGTGCTGGACCAATATGTTCTCTTTCGGAAGGATGTCTTCCAGTAATTTGGTAAGGAGCGTCTCCCCCATCTCGCCGCGGAACTTCGGCGCGCGCAGGAGGTCCTGGAGGCTTGCGATGTCCTTGGAGATCTCGTATATTTGCTTATGGGTCTCCTCGAGCCGACCGAGGCTCTTCTGGACATCGGAGAACACCCGCGTCGCGGAATCAAGGCGGTCGCCCACGGTCTTATGGGTATCCTCTAACGACCGGGACGTCTCCTTCAGCCGCTCATTGAGCTGCTGGGTGACGGCGCTTAACTGCTGGTTGAGCTGGCCGGAGATCTTAAGCACCAGCACGATGACCACCGCCATTGCCGCAAGGCATATGCCTGCCAGTAACCACACCATATGCGTAGAACCTTTCTCTAATATATAGTAAATTATACCACTATTTCGCTAAAGCAGGTAATCCTGTTTTATCCTTTTTACGCTCCTGAAGATGTTGGTCTTGACGTCAGGGCAGACCTTCTTAAGGCCTTTGATGATCTTCGCCATAGCGGCGCGGTTTGAGACCGCCGACTGCGGGCAGTCGCAGGTCTGATGCAGGAGCCCCTCCTCCCTGGCGAAACGCGCGATCATGTATTCTTCCACGTACGCAAGGGGCCTGATCAGCGTTATTTTTCCTTTGAATAAGCGCTGGCAGGGCGACATCGCGGAGATCTCGCCCTGAAAAAAGAGGTTCAGCAGTATGGTCTCGATGATATCGTCCTTATGGTGGCCGAGGGCGACTTTGGTGCAGCCAAGACGGTCTGCGGCCGAAAAGAGGGCCTTACGCCTGTTCCAGGAGCACCAGAAGCAATTGATGTCTTTGGGCTTAGTCTTCTTCAGGGCGTCGGTTTTTTCGATGTGGTATCGCACGCCGAGTTTTTTGAAATACTTCTCAAGGGGCCTGGCGCATGATTTGGGGTAGCCGGAATCTACGTGGACGGCCAGCAGGTCATAGGCGACAGGCACGAATTTCCTGCGGTCGGAGAGCACGCGTAGGAGGGTGAGTGAGTCCTTGCCGCCGGATACGGCGACGGCGATAGTATCGCCGGGCTCGATCATGCGGTAATCGGAGATCGCGCGGCCTACCCGCTTTGAAATATAGAATTCGATACCCTGTAAAAGCGCCATTACGTCAAAGGTTGTGTATGTTCGCGCGCGAACTGATCATAGCTCCTTACGCCGCGGATGAACTTGTACGTGCCTTTTATTTTGGCGGCGATGATCACCCACCTGTACCAGAAATATTCCAGGAAACTTAAAAGCACAAGATACGAAACATACCGGATAGTAAAGAGGTTTGAGCCCCGGCATAGGCTTAACAGCGACAGCAAAGACACCAGGACCTGGGAGAAGACCATGAAGCCGGTAAAAATGAAGAATACCTTAAGGCTGATCAGGCCGGTAAGCATGCTCAAGAACACAAGCGTAATACTTGAGAGCTCGAAAAATACGCCCAATACTTCGTATACCAGGTAATACGGGAGCGCGAGCAGGCCGAACGCTTTGTACCTGGGATTGCCTATGGAGATCGGA